>JANYJN010000650.1 GCA_025358475.1 Candidatus Solibacter sp. | reverse complement strand
GTTCCAAATGGAAGGCAGGGAGTGCTGTGTTCGCTCGGATTACCATCCGCCACGGCAGAGAGCGGGCGCGCGTTGCTTCAGATGGCATAAACTCAAGGTTGGTCCTGGTTCAGAACGTCTCCAAACTGTATCGATTGTACCGGCGCCCCGGCGACCGCCTGCTGGAACTGCTGCCGGGCGCGCACCCGCACCACAGCGATTTCTGGGCGCTCAAGGATATCGGCTTCGAGGTGGAAAAGGGCGAGGTGCTCAGCCTGGTGGGTCCCAACGGGTGCGGTAAGAGCACGCTGCTGCAAATCGTCAGCGGCATCCTGCAGCCCACTACGGGACGGGTGGTGACGCGTGGGCGCATCGCCGCGCTGCTGGAACTGGGGGCCGGCTTCAATCCGGAATTCTCGGGCCGGGAGAACGTCTACCTCAACGGCGAAATCATGGGCCTGAGCCGCGTTGAAATCGACAAGGCGATGCCTTCCATCGAGGCCTTCGCCGAAATCGGCGAGTTCCTGGATCGCCCCGTCAAAGAGTATTCCAGCGGCATGTATGTGCGCCTGGCATTCTCTACGGCGATCCATGTGGATCCGGAGATCCTCATTGTGGACGAGGCGCTGGCGGTGGGCGATGCGGTTTTCGCCAACCGCTGCGTGCGCAAGTTCGAGGAACTGCGCGCGCGCAAGATCACGGTGCTGTTCGTCTCCCACGATCTGGGACTGGTAAAGGCACTCAGCGACCGCGCCATCCTGCTGCTCCACGGCCGCATCGAAGCCCAGGGCACGCCCAACGACGTAATCAACCGCTACATCGGGCTGGTGCTGGAACGGCAGCAGGCGCGCAATAAGAAGGAAGACCGGGTGCGCGGCAGCTTCCGTCACGGCGATGGCACCAGCGAGATTCTGAGCGCGGAGATTCTCAACGCGGGCGGTGTGGCGGTGACTTCCGTGGCCTCTGGCGAGCCGGTCACCATCCGCGTGCGTTCCCGCTTCCATGCGGCCACGCACGACCCCATGGTGGGCATCCTGCTGCGCACGCGCATCGGCATGGAAGTCTACGGCACCAACACGCGCCTCGAAAAGATGCCGCTGGGCGATTTCGAGATAGGGGATGAACTGGAAGTGGATTTCCAAGTGGAATGCTGGCTCACGCCGCAGCAATATACGCTCACCGTGGCCACGCAAGGCCCCGATGGATCCAGCCACGACTGGCTGGACGACACCATCGCTTTCGACGTGGTGGACACGCGGGTGGCGGCCGGGGTGGCGAACTTGAGGGCCAAAGTGGCATGGCGCGTCTCACGGTAAAAGTGCATCCCCGGGCCAAGCGCTCTGCCCTGGCGGGCCGCCTGGGCGACGCCTGGAAGCTGGCGCTAGCGGCCCCGCCGGTGGATGGCAAGGCGAACGACGAGTGCGTGCGCTTCCTGGCGGAGTTCGCGGGCGTGCCGCGTTCGCGAGTGCGCATCGTAATGGGCTTGACAAGCCGCCTCAAGGTTGTAGAGATTGAGGGAGTACTTCAGGAAGATTTGGAAAGGCGTTTAGCCACGAATACACACCAATGAAAACCGCGATCCTATTCGTGTTTGTTCGTGGCGAGCATTGGCCAGGTGGACGAAATGAAGTTGACGGTGGAAGTACCGGTCGCGGCGCCGCGACTCAGGCCACCGATTCCAACTCGACGAAATCCACGTCGCTGGTGGGCACGGGAATTGGTTCCCCGACTTCCAACATCGCTTCGAGGTGCAATTCAATGGCTTCGCGAATATTGTGCTTGGTCTCCTGCAGAGTCGATCCCGTCGTGATGCAACCCGGCAGGTCCGGAACATAAGCAGCCCAATTTGATCCGGCCTTTTCAAAGACAACGGCAAATCGTGTCATGATTCCTTGAGTTCCGCCTTTCTCAGAATCGACTTCAACGTTCCCACCGGAAGATCGTCATTCCAGTTGCCCGGCACCGTTACAACCATCGGCTTATGGGGATGTCTAAACGCCCGGTGACTGCCCTTCTGCCGGACGAACCGCCAACCATCAACTTCCAGGCGGCGAACGAGGTCGCGAACCTTCATGTTCTGGCCTTCAGTATATCAGCGGAAACGCGCCTCACGCTGGCGAGAATTCCTTCCG
The DNA here is from genome assembly GCA_025358475.1 of Candidatus Solibacter sp. Taxonomy (GTDB): domain Bacteria; phylum Acidobacteriota; class Terriglobia; order Bryobacterales; family Bryobacteraceae; genus Solibacter. The sequence continues at coordinate 2,999 of JANYJN010000650.1, read as the reverse complement.
CGTTCGCGAGTGCGCATCGTGATGGGCTTGACAAGCCGCCTCAAGGTTGTAGAGATTGAGGGAGTACTTCAGGAAGATTTGGAAAGGCGTCTGAGCATAAACCCATGAACCTCGCTGAAATTCAACAGGAACTTCGCAAACAGAAGCTGGACGGGTGGCTGTTCTTCGATCACCACTTGCGGGATCCGCTGGCGTACCGCATTCTCGGGCTCACGCCCGGCAAAGGCCCCACGCGGCGCTGGTATTACATGATTCCCGCCGAGGGCGAACCCAAGGGCATGGAGCACCGCATCGAGCGCAACCAACTGGCGGGGCTGCCGGGCGAGAAAATCCTATACTCCAGTTGGACCGAGCAACTGGCCGCGCTTGGCAAGCTCACGGCCGGCATGAAGCGCGTGGCCATGGCGTATTCGCCGATGTGCGCCGTGCCCTACGTGGCCATTGTGGACGCGGGCACGGTGGAACTGGTGCGCAGCCTGGGCGTGGAGGTGGTCACGGCCGCCGAACTGATCCAGATCTTCGAGGCGCGCTGGACTCCGGCGGCGCTGGAAACGCATCTGGAAGCCGGCCGGCGCGTGGACAAAGTGCGCGCCGCCGCTTTCGAACTGATCCGCCAGCGCACGCGCAACGGCGCGCCGCTACAGGAAGTGGAAGTCAAAGACTTTGTCCGTAAGGGCTTCGCCGACGCCGGCCTCATCACCGACAGCGGACCCATCGTGGGCTGCAACGCCAACGCCAGCAATCCGCACTACGAGCCGAGCGCGGAGGCGACCTCGCCGATCCGCACCGGCGATTGGGTGCTGCTGGATATGTGGGCCAAGCTGGATCAGCCCGGCGCGGTCTACTACGACATCACCTGGACGGCCTTCTGCGGCGACACCCCGAGCGACCTGATGCGCCGCGTGTTCACCACGGTGCGCGACGCGCGCGACGCGGCCATCGCGCGCGTGCAGAGCGCCATTCCGCGGGGCGAGACGCTGCGCGGGTTCGAGGTGGACGACGCCTGCCGCGCGGTAATCATACAGGCCGGATACGCGGAGTTCTTCACGCACCGCACGGGACACTCCATCGGCGTCGAAGTACACGGCACCGGCGCGAATATGGATAATTTCGAGACCCACGACGAGCGCCGCGTGATGCCCTGGAGCTGCTTCTCGGTGGAACCCGGCATCTATCTCCCGGACTTCGGAGTGCGGCTGGAGATCGACATGTTCGTCGGCGATAACGACGCGCGGGTGACCGGCGAGATCCAGCGCGAGATGGTCCTGCTCTAGTGCCCCCGCTGGCGCTGGCCGCGGTGGCGACGCTGCTGGCCGTTTTGCCGCACGGCAACCGGATTGAGCTTCAGCTCAACCGCGGGAGCGCCGAGCTGATCTGGATCACAGACAGCACGTTTCATTTCCGCAGGGTGCTCAACGGACCGCTGCCTCCCAGCGAGGAGGCGGAGCACGAGCCCGTCGCGATTACCACCGCCGTCACCTCAGATGACACGGGCGGCGCGGTACGCCTGCGCTCGCGGCTGATCGAGGTGACCATCCGGAAGCAGGGCATGGAGCTGAGCGTGCGCCGCCTGGATGGCACGCCGCTGATGATGGATCTCAGCGAAGCGCATTCGGAAGCCGGCGGCGTGGCATGGGAACGCCAGGCGCCAGAGGGTGCGGCGTTCTACGGGCTGGGCCCGCGAACCGATGCGGCTTTCGACCTGCGCGGCAAGAGCGTCCGCACCGAAGTGCCGTTCCTGGTCTCTACCGCCGGCTACGGCGAGTATCATCCCGGCGCGGGCACGTACCACTTCGACTTCACGGACCTGAAACGCTACCGCATACAGGGTCCCCAGATCGATTACTACTTCTATTACGGCCCCACGCCGAAGGAGATCTTCGAAGAGCACAACCTGCAGGGGAACTACCCCGCACCGTGGAGCGTGGCCAGCGAGCGCTTCGGCGGTTGGGCCACGCTGAAGGCGTCGCTGCTGCGCATTATGCACGGCTCCATGTCCGCCGCCATCGCGCCCATGTTCAACCTGGGGGCGTACAACACGGCGCCGCCGGAACTACAGTCGCGGGCCCGGCAAGTGGGATCGCTGGTGGCGCGCGTGCAGCCGGGGACGGTGGGGCTGAGCGCGTTCCGCCAACAGCTCGACACGTTCTTCGGCAGCTATATCGCGGAACTGCAAGACCGGGGTTTTCCGGTATGGCATCCGCTCCCCATGCAGACTCCCGACGACCAGCAGGGCGCGCTCCACGCGGACGAATTCCTGCTGGGCGACGAGATGCTGGTGGCGCCGATTTATGAACCCGGCGACAAACGCAGCGTGTATCTTCCGCGCGGCACCTGGACCAACCTGGAAACCAACGAAGCCGCCACGGGACCGCGCACCATCACCGTGGAGACTAAGTCGCTGCCCGTGTTCGCGCGCAACGGAGCCATCGTGCCGCTGGACGTGGCGGCGGGGATGGCGCTGCACTACTTCCCGAAACTGGGCGGCGAGTTCTTCCTGCTGGAGGGCGATATCGCCGAGTACTCGCAGGTTCACGCGGCCCCGGCGCTGGACGTAATGCGCCTGGAAATCGAATCGAAGAAGGATCGCGATTACCAGTGGGTGGTGCACCATGTGGAGCGGCCGTCGGGCGTGGAGTTTGGAGATCGCCAGTACCGGCAGGTGGCGGGGCTCAGTGCGCTGACCGACCGCACGTGGTTCTACGACGCGGCGCAGAAGAACTTGCATGTCCGGGTGAAAGTGAAGGCCGGCGAGGACTGCATCATTAATTTAAACTTCGAGTAAGTGGCGGGCTACGTTTCTTGTTTAGCCAGGAGCGTCGGCAGGCCGATGGCGAAGCGGCCGCAGCTTGACAACTTAATCCGCGCCCTGTAACCGCAGCCACTTTCCTAAATGGAAATACCAGGTAGCTGAAGCCTTTTCCAGAAACGCGTCATCGATGCCCTGGTGGTCGATCGGCGGCGGTTGGGGGCCGCCGTAGGCGCGGTAGTGGCGCATG
>JANYJN010000642.1 GCA_025358475.1 Candidatus Solibacter sp. | reverse complement strand
ATGATCTGGGGGTTTCTGTGGGACGCGCCGGGCCTGTTGCTGGCGATTCCGTTGACGGCCGGGATCAAGGCGGTCTGCGACAACGTGAAGGGGCTGCGGGCGTTCGGCAAGTTCCTGGGGGATTGAACCATTCAGAAAATCGATTAAATCTCTTCGCGGTAGCGGAGATCCGGCCCCATCCACTCACTCGCATCTCGCCACCACACGCGTCTGGGCGCCACCCACGTGACTTCATCCCGAGTCGCTTGGAATTGGTCACTGGGCATGGTCTCACCCTACTGCCACCTGCTAGACTCAGGATTCTGGCAAATGGCAGCTATTCCTGAATCGGCGAAGCTCTTTATGACCGGGCTCATCGAGCGGGCCCGCAAGCTGAAAAAGACGATCGCGTTTCCCGAAGGGACGGACGCGCGCGTACTGGAGGCGGCGGTGCGTCTGGCGCGGGAAGGCGTGGTCAGGCCAGTGCTGATCGGCGCGCGGCCGGCGAATGCGCCGGAGGGCGTGGAATTCGTGGATCCTTCGACCTCGCCGCTGGTGAAGAAGTATGCCGCGCTGTACTACGAGCGCCGGCGGGCCAAGGGGACTACGCAGGTGGAAGCGGCGGCGGTGGCCAGGATGCCGCTGTACTTCGCATCGCTGATGGTAGGGGCGGGCGACGCCGATGGCAGCGTGGGCGGCGCGGTCAACAGCACGGCGGAAACGGTGCGGGCGGCGCTGCACTCGGTGGGTGTACACCCGCGGGCGCGGCTGGTGTCAAGCGTCTTCATCATGGCGCTGCAAGATGGCTCACAAGGGCACAACGGGCTGATGGCGTTCGCCGATTGCGCGGTGGTGATGGATCCCGACGCGCGGCAGATGGCGGATATCGCGATCGCCACGGCGGAGAGCACGCGGGTGCTGATGAACACGGAGCCCGTGGTGGCGCTGCTCAGTTTTTCCACCAAGGGCAGCGGGCGCGGGCCGATGGTCGACAAGGTGGTGGAGGCTATGGAGATCGTGCGGGCGCGTTCGCCGGAGCTGAACGCCGATGGTGAATTGCAGGCGGACGCCGCGGTGGACCTGATGGTGGGCAAGGGCAAGGCGCCGGGATCGAGTGTGGCCGGGCGCGCCAACACGCTGGTGTTCCCGAGCCTGGAATCGGCCAATATCGGCTACAAACTGGTGGAGCGGTTGGGTGGGGCGATGGCCATCGGGCCATTCCTGCAGGGGCTGGCGAAGCCGGCCAACGATCTTTCGCGAGGCTGCTCGGCCGAGGACATTTTCAATGTGGCGGTAGTGACCGCGCTGCAATCGGAGACGGACTGACGGGGCCTGGGCCATGTTGCCTTTTCGGTTGGTTTACCACGAACGCTACGATCTGCACCTGGGGGACCACGTCTTTCCAGCGCAGAAATACCGCTGGCTGAAAGACCGGATGCTGCGCTCCCGCTTCGCGGAGCCCGAGGACTTCGTGGAGCCTGAGGCCGCCACCGACGACGACGTGCGGCTGGTGCATGAGGCGGAGTACGTGGCCAAACTGCGCAGCGGCACGCTAAGTTACCAGGACATCCTGCGGCTGGAGATTCCGTATTCGCGGCAGATGGTGGAGGGGTTCTGGCTGGCGGCTGGCGGGAGCATGCTGGCGGCACGGCTGGCGATGAAGGACGGCATCGGGTTCAACGTCGGCGGCGGATTCCACCACGCGTTCCCGGGCCACGGAGAGGGGTTCTGCGCGATCAACGATATCGCCATCGCGGTGCGGCGGCTGCAGGCGGACGGGCGAATCAAAAAGGCCATGGTGGTGGACGCCGACGTGCACCACGGCAACGGCACGGCGGCGGTGTTCGGGGACGATCCAACGGTCTTCACGCTCTCCATCCACCAGTTCAATAACTATCCGAGCGAGAAGCCGCTTTCCAGCCTGGATATCCACCTGGCGGACGGGATGGGGGATGCGGAGTACCTGAACCGGCTGGGCAATGGATATCGCGCGGCGCTGGCCATGTTCCGGCCGGAGCTGATTTTGTACGCGGCGGGGGCCGACCCTTATACGGAAGATCAGTTAGGCGGGCTTTCGCTGACGTTTGAGGGATTGATGGACCGCGATCGCCTGGTGATCCGCACGGCGTTGACGCAGGGAATTCCGGTGGCGATCGTACTGGCCGGCGGGTATGCGCAAAGCGTGGAGGACACCATCACGATCCACGCGAATACGGCGGCGGTGGCCAAGGACGTGCTACAAAAGGTTGGCGGCGGCGGTTGGCGCGCCTAGTGGTATAAGTGCCCCGTTTGCCGCGCGCCCAATCAGGGGTCTCATCCGTGGCGCAGGTGCCCTTCCGTGCTTCCCCGCTCACGTGGCGAACCCTAAGGAGCGCACTGCACAGGTATACTGGAGGTCGAGTTTTCATGGATGAATTAAGCTCCGTACCGGCACCACTCGCTGGAAGCGAGCGGGCTTCTATGGCGTTGCGTATGTTCGAATTCTTCCTGTCAATCTGGCACGATCCCAACGAACGCGTTGTTCAACGGCGCGTCTTCTTCCTGGGTTGTCTCCTGACGATATGCGGGATGGCGGCTTTTACCGGTGCGGTGCCGACACGCGAGTACGGTCATGATATCTTCACGATGCTGGACAACGGCTGGCGTATCATCAGCGGTCAGCGGCCTCATGTGGATTACACCAGCGCCTGGGGCCCAGTTACATTTCTGATTACTGCCTTGGGGCTGAAGCTATCTCATTACACGGTGGATGGCATTGGTTATGGCAGCGCTGTTTTTGGTTTACTTATTGGCTTGTGGAGTTACGGTGTCAGTCGCGGCCGCATGGAGTCCTCGCCTCGGATTCTGCTCAGCCTCCTCCTTGCTGCGTTAGTTGTGGCGCCCTTTCCCTTGGGGTCGTCACCTTTGATATCGAGCCACGCGATGGTGTACAACCGCTACGGTTACGCCCTCCTTGGCCTAATCATGCTGGAAGCCTTCCAGCCTTTTGGAGTTGCCAGGGGGAAACCTGGAAGTTGGCTTGGGGGCATTTCATCAGGGGCTGCGGCAGCGCTGTGCCTGTTTCTAAAAGCTAGCTTCTTTCTGATTTCGCTTCTGCTGCTTGGCGCGTCCGTCCTCCTCTGGAGCAGAACCCGCCAGCGGCTCCTAGGCCTGGCATTTGGCTTTGTGTCGGTTACGCTCGTTTTTCTTGCGTACCTCGGTTTCGATATCCAAGCTGTGATCGGCGATCTCCGGATGGCGGCCGGCGCCAAGTCGCAAAGCTTGTCCGCTTACGGTTTGATTGCGCTGGCTGTGTTCAATAGCCTGCACTTGCTAGGGGTTCTCCTGCTGGCTCTTGCGGGTTCGCTGGCGGTAGGTGCTGTCAGTCCGCGATGGCTGGATTTCCGGCTCCTATTTCTCGGCGCTCTCACCTTTACCGTCGACCTGTTGGCGCGCTTTACCAGCTGTCAAGGGGACGCAACGCCGATGGCTGCCGTTTTCGCTCTCATGGTGATGAACACAATCACCGCGCGGCAAATTAAACTGCCGGATGCAGCGGCCTGTGCGACCCGCCCCTACTACGCCGCCATGCTGTCGCTCGGGGGATTGCTACTCCTCCCGCAACTAACCTCCGACCTGGGCGGCATAGCCTACGGCGTCTGGAAGAAGGCCCGACCATATAACCTCGCCCAGGTTACACGGTTCACGGAGCCTCGTTTAGCCCCGCTATTGTTATATGACGGTGCGACTCCTTCGAGCAACGGGACCATTTACACGACGTATGTGAATGACGGTGCAGCATTGCTGCGCAGGGTTTCGGGTCCCGGCGAAACGGTCATCACGATGGACATGACAAACCCCTTCTCATATGCCTTGGGCCGGAAGCCAGCTCTTGGCGGAATCGCCGCCGCGGCATACGGAAACACTCTCAGCGATACGCACCGTCCTTCGGACGTTGCATACTTTGGGAATGCCGACATAGCCATGGTCCCTAAACACCCAGCTCTCGACGACGGGCTCTACGTCAGTTACGAAGCAGCGCTGAACAAGCGTTTTCGGCTGGCGGCGGAAACCGGGTGGTGGCGTCTCTACAGACGCAAATGAGCGCTTGTTCATGGTTAGCTGTTTTGCTCGATCTCTGCCAGGGCGGTGAGCTGGGTCATGGGGGCCGTGATAGGCGGGACACCGACGTTGAACGTGCGTGAGACGAGATATAGGGGACGTTCCTTGGACTGCTCGTAAATCCTTCCGACGTATTGGCCGAGGATCCCAACGGAGATAAGAAGAGCGCTGCCAACAACGGACGTCACAACCATCAGCGAGGTCCAGCCGGGCACGACCCGGCCGAACGAAAACTCCCAGAGGGCGCGGCAACCTTCTTCGATGCCGACGATCCCCGTAATCAGACCGAGGATGATACTGAGCTTTAGGGGAACCGTCGAAAACGAGGTCGCCGCCGTCCAGGCCAGCGCGAGCATTCTTCGCAGGGGATACTTGGTCTCTCCGGCCACCCGACTCGCCCGCTGGTACTTCACTGCAAACTGTGGATACCCTACCCAGGCAACCATCCCGCGCAGGAATCGGTGGGTCTCGCGCATTCTCTTGAGTCCTTCCAGGCACTCACGGGAGATCAGGCGAAAATCACCGGTGTCCAGCGGAAGGTCTTTGTACACCATAAGACGCATTACCCTGTAGAAGGCCCAGGCGCCCAAACGCTTGAAGGCCGATTCGCCTTGACGCGCCTCGCGCTGCCCGTAGACGACATCGTACCCCTCCCGGTAGCGCTCGATCATCTGGTGGACGACTGGCAGCGGGTCCTGTAGGTCGGCGTCAATGAGAACCACTGCGTCTCCGGTCGCATAGTCCAGCCCGGCGGTGGAAGCGATCTGGTGGCCAAAATTACGCGACAGTTGGAGTACTTTGATCCTGCGGTCTTCGGTGGCCCAACCGGCGATCTTCTCGATTGTGCCGTCGGAGCTGCCGTCGTTTACGAGGATAACCTCCATTTCCGCGGAAACGCCGCGCATGAAGTTCTCCAGTTCGGCGCGAAGGAAATCGACGACCACTTCCTCGTTATACATGGGGATCACGAGGGACAACCGGGCGGGGCTGGGCCGGGGCTCCAGAATGTGGTGTGTCTCGCGCGCTTGGGCTTCTGGCATTCTGTGTCCGAGCTTAAGCCAAGGTTTGTGGCAAACGCAACATGTAGTCCCTCGCGGCTACCGCGGGCTGGGCTTGAAGGGACTACAGGGAAGAAGTTGTACTATGCAAGCGCATCGGGGTTCAACTTTACCTCTCAGAATTTCACGGTGGAATGCTGGGTCAAGTTTACCAGCCTGAGTGTGAATACGGCATTCGTAGGGCAGGGCCAATGGGCTGCAAGTGGCTGGTATGTCATAGCACTGCCCCATGGGTCCATCGGACTGGCTATGAATACCTCCGGCAACGATCATTCGTTGATCAGCTCTTTAGGCATCGTGTCCACCGGGACTTGGTATGATCTCGCTTTCGTGCGTACGGGCACAAGTATAGGCGTCAGCTAGGGGCCCGGTTCCATCCGCGACCCGGGTTTGCCGGCGCGAAGGAGAAGTGTGCCCAGGTCCGCGTATTTTCGCGGGTCGTCCGCGCGGTGCGGTTTGGAATAATGGCAACAGTTCATTGGTAATGGCCGCCTTCGCTTTACTTCTTCACGCCCGGCTCCGGCTGCTTGCGCACCTGCTCGAAGTATTGCTGCACGTAGGGCTGCAGCGCCACGGGGACTTCATCGCGGCTGATTTCCGCGCCCCCTTGCGTGTGCTCGGCGCCCTTCTGCGCATAGGGCGTGCGCAGTTGCTGACTGGTGGTCTGCACTTCCACCGTGGCTTCGCCGCTGATGGTGGCGGAGCGCTTCCCCAGGATCTCGCTGATCTTACCCATGGCGGCGAGTTGCTCGGCGTTGCGGATGGCCTTTTCGCCATCCTGGCTCCCGATGCCGCTGCCGGGCTGCTTGCCCGCTTGCTCGGAATCGCTCTTGCCCTGGCCCTTCCCCTGCTGTGCGTTCTCGGAGTTCTTGGCTTCCGGGCCGTCCTCGCCTCCCTGTGCATCGCCCTGCTGGCTGCCGTTCCGCGGTTGGCCGTCCTTGCCGTTTTTCATGGGGTCCGGCTGCGACTTGCCTGAAGCGGATTTCTGGTCCTTGCCCTGTTGAGGGGAGCCTTGCTTGCTCTGCTGTGGTTTGGTTTTGGAGAGCAGATTCTGGAAGGCGTCCTTCAACTTGCTCATCAGGCTGGAACTTTCACTGGCGTTGCTGGGGTCCCGCTTCTCACCGTTCGGCGGTTTCTCGCTCTTCCCGCTGTTGCTGTCGCCCTGCCGGCCGTCCGGGCTCTCTTCGCCATTCTTGCCGTCGGTGCCTTCCGCCTCGGAATCGGCATCGTCGTAGGCCATTTGGGTGTCCTCGCGCTGGCCCGGCTTCTGAATTGGGACGGACTTGGTGTCCATCCTCGCGATAGCTTCGGTTTGGGGCTCGCCGGAAGTCTGAACCTCCTGGTTGGGATCCTGGCCGGGACTTTGCCGGTCCCGATTTGAAGGCATACTGCCATCGTCGGGCGTTTCGGGAGCCTGCCTGGCATTGCGGAGCGCGTTGCCGGCCTGGTGGAGGGGCTTACCGCCGGTGAGCGATTCGGGCAAAAAGCTGGCCAGAGGCTCCCGCAGGTCGAGACGGCGGGAAATGCCATAGCGCAGCGCAAACAGGCTGCCTGCGACCAGCGCGAGGCCGGCCATCAGATAGACGGCGCGCGGCACGGTGTAGGGCACGGCGCGGCGCACCTCGACGGATTGGGCAAGGCGGCCGGCCTCCTCAAACTGAGCGCGGCGGAAATCCGGCGCCACCCGCGCGACGGGATCGACTTCGCTGAAAAAAAGCGCGGTGGAGAGGTTGTCGGCCAGCCCAAGACGCCGATCCACCAGTTGGGCTACCGCGTAACGCGACGGCATGTGCCGCTTCACACGGTAGATTCCGAACGCGGCGGCCGCCAGGGGAAGGGCAAGGGCCACTGGCCAACTCAGCGTCTGGGTACCAAAGAGCAACAGCAGGATGAAGGCCACCAGCGCGGCGCTACTGGCATTCGCCCCCTGGGCGAAGAGTTGGTTGCCTAAAATGCGGCGCCTTGCCTGACGGACCAGATTTCCCACGGTTAATCCTCGGGCGATTGCGAAGATTTCGTGGAGCGACGTTGTCCCGAAATGTTGCAATTACCTTCCCTCTTATTATTGCCTCAAACCGGGGACTCTCGCAAAATCCCGGGTGGTTTGCCCGGAAATTCGCCCTGCCCCGATTTGCCCACGGCCCAACAAGCCCCGCCTTCGTAGTGCGCTTCATAACATTAGGGTGCCCGGCGGCGTAAGATGGGTATGAGGGCCCTCTCCGGGGAAGGAAGTTCTCTTTGAACCAACGGCTGAAGGTTTTGATTGTGGACGACGAAGCGAGCCAGCGCTCCGGTTTGGCGGCGATGGTGGCGGCGTGGGGCATGACGCCGGAGACGGCGGCCGATGGCAACGAAGCGTTGGACAAGCTCAACGACTTCGCCGCCGACGTGATTTTGACCGATTTGAACATGCCGGGCCTGGACGGCTTCGGGTTCTTGCAACGGCTGCGTGAAGGCGGCGACATGCCGCCGACCATTGTGCTGACGGCCTTCGGGAATATTGAGACCGCGGTGAAGACGGTGCACGAACTGGGGGCATACTGGTTTCTGGAGAAGCCCCTCCAGCCCTCCACGCTCGAGGTGCTGATCCGCCGCGCAGGCTCGCACGCCGAACTGCGCTCCGAAAAGCGCGTGCTGGAGCGCAACCTGGTCTACAAGGGATCGCTCGGTGACATGGTGGGCATGGCGCCGCGCATGCAGGAGATCTTTGCGCTGCTGCAACAGGCGGGGCCCAGCAAGGCGTGCGTCCTGATCACGGGCGAGAGCGGCACGGGCAAGGAACTGGTGGCGCGCACGCTGCATGCGCTGAGCCCGCGGCGGCACGGGCCGTTCGTGGCTATTAACTGCGCGGCGCTGCCGGAAACGCTGATCGAAAGCGAACTGTTCGGACACGAGAAGGGGTCGTTCACGGGAGCCAGCGAGCGGCGGGCCGGGTGTTTCGAAGTGGCGCAGCACGGGACGCTGCTGTTGGACGAGATTGGCGAGATGCCGCTGCTGACGCAGGCCAAGCTGCTGCGCATTCTGGAGGATTCCAAGGTTCGGCGGCTGGGCGGACGGACGGAGTTTGAGGTGGATGTGCGGGTGGTGGCGGCCACCAACAAGTTGCCGGAGGAAGCCGTCTCCGGCGGACATCTGCGTGAAGACCTTTTTTACCGCTTGAACGTATTCCACGTTCATCTGCCGCCGCTGCGCGAGCGCAAGGAAGACATCCCCGCCATGGTGGAGACGCTGATCGGGGATATGAACCGCAAGCACGCTTGCCGGGTCACGGAAGTCTCTCCGGATGTATTGGAATCGCTCCAACGGCACCGCTGGCCGGGGAATGTGCGAGAACTGCGCAACGTGCTGGAGCGCGCCGTGATTCTGGCGGGCGAAGGAACCATCGAGGTGAAGAACCTGCCGGCGTTCCTGCAAAACCGGCCCGCCGCGACCGCGAGTGTGGCCCCGGCCGCGGGTGTGGCCGCTCAGGAAGCGGCGCCGGTTGCGGCGGGCGATGCGGATGCCGTGAGGTTCCAGATTGGCACCACCGTGGAAGAGGCGGAAAAAGGGCTGATTCTGCGGACGCTGGAGCACACGCGGAACAACAAGACGCGGGCGGCGGAGATCCTGGGGATCAGCCTGAAGACCTTGCACAATAAATTGAAAGAGTACGGGGCGCAAGAGTTGGGAATCGGCGTTTAAGACGTACTGACCCCGCAAGGCAAGCGATGCGGGGAGCGTTTTGGAAATGAAGGGGTATCTAAGCTATGCCTACCTGCCGGTGTGCAGGTTGTTGTGGATGGCGTAAAGCGCCAGTTCCAGGCGGTCGGAAACGCCGAGCTTGTCGAAGATGTTGTGCAGATGGTTTTTCACCGTCTGCTCGCTAATGAACATCTTCTCGGCCATTTCCTTGTTCTTAAAGCCCTGAGCCACCAGCGCCACGATTTCGCGCTCGCGCTGGCTGAGCGGTGATCGCTCGCGCTCGCGCGTAGCCGGAGCCGAGGGGAGAGCATGCATGGCAGGCGGAGCTTCGTCGTTGGCGACGAACTGGCGGATGACGGCGGCAGTGGTGTGGGAATCCAGCCAGATTTCGCCGGCGTGGACCTTGCGGATACTCTTGATGAGCAGTTCCGTCGCAGTCTGTTTCAAAACAATCCCGGAAGTCCCCAGTTTCATTGCCTGGACGAATTCATTCTTATCGTCGGAAGCGGTTAGAACAATCACCCGGGTCTTGTTCTTGGCGATCTGCAGACGCTGCAACGTAGCCAAGCCGTCCAACCCCGGCATCTTCAGATCCAGCAACAGGATATCGGGTTCATGCTGTTGCAGAACATCCAGTACCTGGCGCCCGTCCTGCGCTTGGGCGACTACTTCGAAATCTTCTTCCAGGGCAAGCAGGCGGCAGAGCCCGTCGCGGAAGATGGGATGGTCGTCGGCGACCACGATCCGGATCTTGGACTTGGACACAGTCCCCGGCTCGGAAGGCCCATTCGCGCCGATAATGTTCTCAGACATACGTTATCCGTCCGTAATTGTAGAGTTCCACATCGTACCAAGTCAAATGATACTATCGGGCTACAGGGTCCGAATATCCCACAAACTGCTCCGTTCACCAACTGAGAACTTATCCATGACGACTCATGGATAACTAGATGTCCACATTGTAGCCTATAGCTGTGGGGTTTGGCTCCCGGCGACCGTTAACAATAGGGCAGCCCGGCCTGCACACCGTTTTTGATAAGGTTGAGGAATATGAGCGAAGAATTGGCCGAAGTTGATTTTCAACGGTTTTGGCGGCGCCTGCAGCAGCTCGGGCTCAATGCTTACGAGTCGCGGTCCTACCTCGTGCTGCTGGGCCATTCCAAGTTCAAAGCACTGGAACTGGCAGCCCGGGCGCACGTGCCTCGGCAGAAGATCTATGAAGTGCTGGACAGCCTGGTGGAAAAAGGCTTCGCACAGGTAGTCCAGGAGAAGACGAAGCTCTTCTCGGCAGTGGAACCCAGTCTGGCGATCCCCGGATATCTGGCTCGCAAGCGGCAGGTTCTGGAACAGGAACTCACCGACAACGGACGCGCCGGCGGAGCCATGATCGACGACCTGAAAGCGCTCTACTCCGAGGGTCAGGGTGGACGCGGCACCCTCGACTTCCTCCGCATTGTCACCGAACCGGCGCAAACCGGGGCGGAATACCGCCGCATGCTGCAGGAAGTGAAACACGAGTATCTGGAGTTCTCCCGGCCCCCTTATGCGGTAGATCCGCTGGACGAAATGCTGGTGAAGCAAGCCGGCATGAGCGGTGTGGTGTGCCGGTTGCTATTGGAATCGGCATCGCTCGATACCACCCACCGCCAGCGGCTGGTGGAATACGTGGCCAGTGGGGTACGGGTGCGGATCGCGGATTCGCTGCCCATGAAGCTTGCCGTGTTCGACGGACAGAACGGGCTGCTGGCGCTACTGGACCCGGTGATCACGCGTCCCGCGTGGACGGCCGTCGTATTCCAGCACGAAGGCATGGGCGAGGCGATGAAGGCGCTGTTCGAGGAGCGCTGGCGGCGCGGCACGGACCTGTAGTAGGACAGGCCTCCTGGCCTGTCCCACCTTACCGCTCGAACCGGAGGCAGGCGCGGCCCAAATAGATCTCGTCGCCGGGACGCAGTTTCTCTCCGCGCCGGTCGCCGGCGGAGACTTCGATGGAGCGGCCGTCGCGGAACACGCGGGTGCCGAATTCGCTGCCGTCGTCGCACAGGCGGTAGTCGCCCGCGTCCAGCCGGATGTGCGCGTGTTTGCGGCTTACGGTGGCGTTCTTCTCGTCGGCGCCTTCTTCGAAAACCACGTCGTTGCGGCGCACCACGCGATGGTCGGCGTCGGTCAATTCGGCCATACGGCCGAGGTTGGTCCGGACCTTTTCCAGCGTGTACCCGGGGCTTGCGGTCTTCCCCTTGACCAGGATCACGCGCCCGATGGCGGCGGGTGCGGCCGGGGCTTGGACTGGTTCCGCCGAGTACTCGATCTCAAACGCGTGCAGTCCCGCCTCAGAGGTGCGCACTTCCACCGAAAATCCGCGGGGCAATTCGCACTCGCTGCCCGTCAGGCTGGCGCGAATGTCCGCGCCAAGGCGCTCACCGAACGCAGCTTGCAGGATGGTGCGGCGCTCCGCTTCGGCGCCCACCAGCGTCACTACCAGGCGGGCGAACGGGAAGACGCGGCGTCCACGGGCGACAATCTGGACCTTGCCTTCCACCTCCGCCAGAATCGCGCGATGCAGCAGCAGCAACTCGCCAGAATCGGCCGGGCCGAACATGCGCTCGGTCCACCGATGGAACCCGCGCTCGATGGTTTTCTCGATTTCCGAAAATAGGCTCATGGCTGTTGACCAATCTGGATCAGCCCCATTTTAACTGCCGCGTTGACTATCTCCGCCGCAGCCGGCGCGGCCGCCGTTCCGCCGTACACTCCATTCTCCACCAGAACGGAGAAGGCGATCTTGCGCCCCGCCCCGCCGGCCCCGCCATACGGCGCGAAGCCGATGAACCAGGCGTGCGAGGGCGCGTCGGCCAGTTCCGCGGTGCCGGTCTTGCCCGCCACCGGGACGCTCGCCGCGGCGCGCCGTCCCGTGCCAGAGGTCACCACCTCTCGCATGAAGCGGCCCAGCATGGCGGCCTCACCGGGCGGCAGGACGACGGCGGGCGGGGCCAGGCGTCCGTTATTCTCGTCGGCCAGCCAGCGGCCTTGCGGCATGGCGCCGTTATTGGCGACGGTAGCGGCCACGCGCGCCATTTGGAACGGCGACGCCACCACTTCGCCTTGACCGTACGCCGATTGCGCCAGCGCCTTCTT
>JANYJN010000597.1 GCA_025358475.1 Candidatus Solibacter sp. | reverse complement strand
TCTCACATGCCCTGCATCCTGGTGGCCGACGACCAGCCGGACGTCCTCGAAGCGCTTCGCTTCCTCATTAAGGGTGAGGGCTACCTGGCCGTCTCGGTGAATTCCCCCGCCGCCGTGATCCACGAAGTGGAATCGCGCGATTTCGACGCGGTCCTGATGGACCTCAATTACACCCGCGATACCACCAGCGGCCAGGAAGGCCTGGATCTCCTCCACCGCATACAGTTGCTGGACACCACCCTGCCGGTAATCGTCATGACGGCGTGGGGCAGCGTCGAACTGGCGGTGGAGGCGATGCGCCGCGGTGCGCGCGATTTCATCCAGAAGCCCTGGGACAACGCGCGCCTGTCGGCGATTCTCAAGACGCAGATCGAGCTCGGCCGCGCCCTGCGCCGTGGGCAGCGTCTGGAAGCGGAAAATAGCGCGCTGCGCGCCGAGCGTTTTCCCCAACTCGTCGCCCAATCGGCCGCCATGCGTCCCGTCCTGGACGTCATCTCGCGGGTGGGCCCGTCGGACGCCAACGTGTTCATCACCGGCGAAAACGGCACAGGCAAAGGACTGGTAGCGCTCACCCTGCACTCGGTTTCTCTGCGCTCCACGCGCCCCCTGGTGACGGTCAACACCGGTGGTTTGGCGGAGGGCGTGTTTGAGAGCGAACTCTTCGGACACGTCAAGGGGGCATTCACCGACGCCAAGTGCGATCGCGTGGGCCGCTTCGAAATGGCCGAGGGCGGCACCCTGTTTCTGGACGAAATCGCCAACATTTCACGGGGCCTGCAATCTAAACTGCTGCGCACCCTAGAGACCGGCGAGTTCGAGCGCGTCGGGTCCTCGAAATCGCGGCGTGTGGACGTGCGGGTCTTCTCGGCGACCAATGCCGATATCGCCCAGGAAGTGACCGAGGGCAGGTTTCGCCAGGATCTGTTATTCCGTCTCAACACCATCGAACTCCACCTGCCCCCGCTCCGCGACCGGCGCGAGGATATACCCATTCTGGCCGCCCACTTTCTGCGGCAACATGCGGAACACTACCGAAAGCCGTTGACGGGCTTTGACGAATCCGCTATCAAGGCGCTGCTGGCCCACGCCTGGCCCGGCAACGTCCGCGAACTGGATCACGCCGTGGAGCGGGCCGTGCTGATGGCGCAGGGTGAGGTGGTGCGGGCAGTGGACCTCGGGCTTCGCGGGGGGCGCGAGGGTCCGCCGCGGCTGGAGGACATGAGCCTGGAAGATGTCGAGGCGCTGCTCATCAAAAAGGCGCTGGCGCGATTCAGCGGCAACGTCAGCCATGCCGCCAACGCGCTCGGTTTGAGCCGCAGCGCGCTCTACCGGCGGCTACAGCGGTATGGCCTGTTGGGGGCCGGCTATGAACGCGAGCGACAAACCCGCCCTACTCAGCCATGAAGGCCGCGTAGTCCTGCTGGCGCTGCTCGCCGGGCTGCCCGGTTCCGCCATCGCACTATGGATGCTGTGGAGCGGCGATTATTCCACCAAGGTGCAGTGGACGCTCTCCGTGCTGATTTCCGGCGCCTGGCTGGGCTTTGCCTTGGCGGCGCGCGAGCGCGTCGTCTTCCCCTTGCAGACCATCTCCAACCTGCTGGGCGCGTTGCGCGAGGGCGATTTCTCCGTGCGCGGCCGTTCGCCCCGCCCCGATGACGCCCTCGGCGAAGTCATGCGCGAGGTCAATACGCTCGGCAGCACGCTGCGCGAACAGCGCCTCGGTGCCCTGGAGGCTACCACCCTGCTGCGCACCGTGATGCGCGAAATCGCCGTGGCCATATTCGCCTTCGATGACCACCAGCGTCTACGCCTGGTGAATCGCGCCGGCGAGCGCCTGTTGGCCGCCCCCGCCGAGCGCCTGCTGGGCCAGACCGCCGGCGAATTGCACCTCGAAGTTTGCCTGGACGGTCCCGCGGTCACCACCATGCAGACCGTGTTCCCCGGCGGCGCGGGCCGGTGGGGCGTGCGCCGCACGCGCATCCGGGAGCACGGGCTGCCGCTCGAACTCTTGGTGATTTCCGATCTCACGCAGGCGTTGAGCGAGCAGGAACTGCAAGCCTGGCAACGCCTGGTCCGCGTGCTGGGCCACGAGCTGAATAACTCGCTGACGCCCATCAAATCCATCGCCGGCAGTTTAGAGAGCATCGTGGCGCGCGACCCACTACCCGACGATTGGCGCGACGATATGCGCCGCGGCCTGACCGTGATCATGTCGCGCTCCGACAGCCTCAGCCGCTTCATCGGCGCCTACGCTCGACTGGCAAAACTGCCCCGGCCGCAACTCCAGCCGCTCCTCGTGGCGGATTGCGTGGGCCGCGCCGTCAGCTTCGAGACCCGCCTTCCGGTCCACGTGGATCCCGGGCCCGGTCTCACCATACAGGGCGACCCCGATCAGCTCGAACAGGTGCTGATCAATCTTCTGCGCAACGCGACGGACGCGTCGCTGGTCACCAAGGGCCGCGTGACCGTCGGCTGGCAGCGAGACACCATGCTGGAAATCTGGGTCAAGGACGAAGGGCCGGGCCTCTCCAGCACGGCCAACCTGTTTGTTCCGTTCTTTACCACCAAGCCCGGCGGCAGCGGCATCGGCCTCGTCCTCAGCCGCCAGATCGCCGAAGGCCACGGCGGCGCGCTCTCGCTGGAGAATCGAACCGACGGTCCAGGCTGCGTGGCCCGCTTGCGCCTGCCGCTGTAAAGTGCCGCAGTGCCCGTATTGCCGTAGATTGCTCAACTCCATGTCGCGCTCCCAGTTGGGAGGATCTGAATCAACAGGCGCGTCAGTGGTGCCACAAGGTCCACTCGACTTACCAGAAATATCTCCGCGCCGTGCCACGGGAACTGTTCACGGTGGAGCGCCTTCATCTGAAACCGTTGCCGGTGTGGATTCCGGAAGTGTACCGTCTGCATACGCGCACGCTAGCTAGATGGGGAAGGCGCATAATCCTGTAAGCCCGGCATATAGCCAGTAGCAGGCGCTCTGTTGTTTCTGAATTTGTGGATTCTGTCCTGGAGTGATAGCCCCGCGCGTATGCGTGGAAAAAGAAAACCCTTCGTTCCAATGCTGGATCTCTAGGCTGCCTCCGGTTTCAGCCCAGGACTGCTTGATAAAGTCCTTGACCGTGCCCACCGCCGGCTTGCTCCCGTGTTCTTCCCCTGGCCTTCCCGGGCGGGCGATGAAGCAACGAAAATCGAACTGACCTATTCAATTTCGAGTGACATCAACCGAGCGACCTCGACGCTACGAACGCTGGTTGTGTGCATAATCCAGGTTTGAGAGTACCCGCGATCAACACTTTCCACATTTTCCCATGTCCGAAATTTCGGGACCTTCCGGTTTCCAGATGTGCTTAATCGTTGGGGAGAACGTCACCGCCGGATTCGGTGCTTCACGATACAAACCGCCAGCTTTTTCGCCAGTTCGGTTCTTGACAACCTGGGGTCTACGTGGCAAAATAATTTCGTACTAAAGACTCTGATGGTCCTAGTACCTGCTTTTTGGGGCGCTTTGTCGGTACGCTCGTACCGCCTGACTGCGGCTGGCGCTGCTCCGGCCGACCTTCCCGGCTTCTGGAATGACGCGGATACACCTGTGGTTCTGCTTCGGAGGTGCAAGTGTGTTCGAAGTGAACCCATTTTGGCAGATCACGATCTTCAGGCTGCTCAAGGAGGTTTCCATGAACTTTAGAACCCGTTTTCCGAGCCAGCTTGGTGAGATTGGCCAATTACTCGTTCGCAGCATGGTCGCCGTTGCGCTCGCGGGCGGGAAGGTCGCCTTGGTTATATGTCTCGGCAGTGTGGTTCTCTTCGGCCAAACAGTTTCTCTTACCAATACGACTCGTGGCGGCAGTTCGGTATTTTATGTTGGCGATGCATGAAAGTTTGACCTTCACGGTGCCCCGAATGCCACCGTCACGTACGCGTACAGCGGCGCGAGTCCGACGACCGTCGGCTCGACTGATTCGTCAGGCAATCTGACTATTACGGGATATATTTACGAGGGTTCCGAAGGCTGCTGGAACGAGACGTGGACTGTGGGCGGCAGCGTAGCATCTCCAGACCCGGTGTCGTTTTGCGTATATCCCGCGGCTGAATCCTCTTGCAGCGTGTCTACGAGTGGCGCGGTGGGGATCTGGAACGAGGATGTATGGGACCCAGTTACTATTACTGGTACAGTAACTCGCCTTACGTGGGCGCATACATCAGTGGTGTCTCAACGCAGGACTGGTGCCCGATAGAAGGCGAATATATAACCGACGTGTATAGGTCGATATCGGGATACCGATACAGCTACACCACTTTCACCGACACTTGGTGGGCTTACGACAATGAGTACCGGCCAGGTCTCTACGCCGACGGGACGCCGCCGGACTGGTACTACCCATATGTGGACGAAGCCCTATTTGCCTTTGGTGCAGTTAACCTGACGAATTTAAGCTATGACTGGGGAACCGCCGAGTTAACTCTTTTTGTCGATTGGACGGTGTATTAGGAGAATGACAATGCGACTACTTCAATTCTCTTGTATTGTTCTTGGCCTTGCGAGCGTGTGCGTTGCGCAACTGCCCGAGCACGTGCGAGTGCAGATCACAGCAACCATTTCGGACACTTACGTCAAAAATCTGACGGGTGGTAATACCGTGACTCATACCGTCACCGGGACATTCTACCGAGATCAGGATGGGCGCATTCGAATCGAGCGCGACAGGCAGATCTCGATTCAGGACCCAGTGGCTGGCTTTTCCGCTGTAATGGACACCAGCGCGAGAACGGCCCGTAAGCTCCTAACGCCCCAGCGCGCGTCGCTGGCATCCGCAGCTGCGTCGAAGTCGTTGGCCCCGCCGCCGGCCGGCGGGGGTCCCGGAATATCATCTACCGCCCCGCCGGCCGGCGGCGGGGCACCCGGCCCAACTGTATCGCGTCCTGCTCCCGTCGATTTGGGGAAAAAAGTCGTGTCCGGATACCTAGCGTCTGGAAAGCAATTCACAACGACAGTTCCCGTGGGCGCCGTCGGCAACATTTTGCCCATCATCACGACCAGTGAGGTTTGGATTGCCGGTGAGTTGCATCTGCCGGTAATGCTTAAAACGTCGAATTCCCTAAATGGTGACCACACGACGGTGTACGACAACATCAATGTGGTAACCACCCAGCTCGATCCAGGTCTGTTTGTAATTCCGGCGGACTACCAGGTGACGACAACGAACATGAATCTCAACGCCCAGGTTCCGCACGGTCTGCAGCATCCCGGCGGCAAGTGATAGTGTGAGTGCATGGGCGGGAGGCACGAGATAAAAGTGCCTTCCGTGAGTTAGTGCTCTTTACGTATGGCGAAACGTGAGAAATTGAAAAGGCTGGGACAGTCCTACGTCCGAAGGTGGGGTTGGGTCCGTCTAGTGGGAATATGTTTCGCTGTATGGTTGTGCGCCGTACTGGCCAGGGCTTCTTCGCCAGGTACGGATGTAGTCGTTATGCTCGACATGAGCATGGAGGTCACGGGACGAGACCCTATCGTCCGCACTCTGACCGCTGGTGCCAGAGTTGCCGCTATGGAACTGAAGCCCGGTGATCGGGTGTCGCTGGTGGCTTTTTCAGGGAACGCGAAAACCATACTCCCCATGACGGGTGACGTCCGCAGATTCGAGTCCGCTCTTCGCAAGATCGGAAATTGGATCGTCCAACGCAATCAGCGCCACCTGTACGACTCTCTATTGACCGCCCTGAGTATCTTTCCGGAGGCCACCCAATCGGACAGGCGCCGCTGCATCGTGGTCCTGACCACCGCATCGGACGCGGGATCGCGGCACACTGCGGGCGAGGTTGCACTTGCCGCCAGATCGAAAAGCACGGCCATATTTGTAGCACTCATCTCCCCTCAACCGTCGCCCCCGCATTTAATGCCCGGAGGGCGAGTATACCCGAACGGCCCGAATGCGAATGAGAATGAGGAGAAGAAGATGCTTGAACCTCTGGCCCGGGAGACAGGAGGAGATGTCAGGGTTTACGAGGCGAACCAGTATGTCATTGCAAGAGCGATCAGCGATATGGTGAACAAGTGAGGCTATGGGTTACCATTCTCGCTGCATGCGGCACACTGATCGGGCCGGCCGCCGCACAGAATACCAGGCTTATTAGCCTGGACGTGCAGGTTGTCGACGCTCGGACGGGCGAGATTCCTGAACTGCTTGGACCCCACGATTTTGAAGTCTACGACGACGGCCAACAGATCCCCATCCGGAATCTGGCCATCGATACGCCCCCTATGGATTTGGTCTTCCTGATTTATATGAGCAATCCAGGTCTCTCAACTCGGGTGGACCGGCAGCGCTATGCGCAAGGGCTGAAAGCGGCTGTAATGGCGCTTCGCCAGAGGGACCGTGCCGGCGTTATTCGTGGGTCCGGACCTCGCGGCGAATCGCTCCGTCTGACCGGAGACCCGGCCGCGATCAGACAGGCCCTGCTACGGGGACACGGAGCGCAACCGGACAAAAACCGTCTTTTCGATGCTGCTTCCAGCGCATTGTCACTGCTCTCCGAACAAACATCCCTCGATCGCCGACGGGCTATCATTGCCATCACCGATGATATCGAGCGTCATTCCGAGACGAAGCAGGATGCACTGGAAGAGAGCCTACTCCGTGCCGGCGTTACACTTCATGAGGTGATGCTTGCATTAGCCCCTGCAGGCTCGGGCGTCTATGCCGGGGCACCTCTCCCGGGCCTTCATATACCGCGAATCAGCGGAGTCGTTGGCAGCGGGAATTTGGCAGGCGGGGATTCGCTCGTGAACCTTGTCCGCGCAACTGGCGGAGAGAATCAAATCGGCGATGATTTCGACACCGCATTACCCGCCCTCATCCGCCGTTTAAGGATGCGTTACACGTTAACCGTTTCGGTACCTGCCGCAGCCAGCGCTTTTCACAAAATTGAAGTCAGGCTGACGCCCGAATGTCGCTTGGCACATCCCGATGTTACGGTCCGCACCAGAATCGGTTACTACTCCGAGCCGTAGATTCGGGTTTCAGCGTGCACTTTTGTTTCGTTTTCGCGAACACGCTTCGCCTAGTCCAAGATCAGCCAGTTCCCTCGCCAGACGCCGCGACTTTTGACTCGGGGGCGCACTTAGCCTATGAAGTTCCTTCTGCCACGCAAAGACTTGGTTCCGACTCAACTTTCACGGGCCACGCTTGTTCGCCGTAGCGGGGCTTGGCGACTACCCTGCGTCGCCCGAGCCCGACTGCTTATGGCGGAGCCATTCGATAAGCTCATGAACAGTCTTGACATCGCGGTCGGACAGCAGTCTTTGCACGTTCGCTTCGTCATCCCACGAAGGGCTGCTCGATATGGCATACGATAGAACCTTGAAAGCCGAGCCGACCGATCTCCTCAAGGATGCCCTCGCGCTTCCACCCGAAGCCCGCGCCGCCCTGATCGACTCGTTGCTGGAAAGCCTGGATGTAGATGCTGACCATGTCGAGCTCGACAGGAATGCGCAGGAAGCATGGCGAGACGAGATTCATCTCCGTCTCCAGCAGATCGACACTGCAGCCGTCTGCATGATTCCGTGGGACGACGCCCGACACGCTCTCCGGAGCGGATTGCAGCGTTGACGGAATGATCGGTTTCTCTTCATCCGGAGGCCCTTGATGAAGCTGTCGCCGCGACGGAGTGGTATGACGAGCGCAGCCGGCGGGCAGCAGAAACACCTCGATGAGATGGATCGGGTGATCGCTCGGCTTTCCGAAAACCCAGGCAGTTTCCGTCGTTCGATTTCGGAACGCGCCGGGCAACGCTTCGCAGGTTCCCTTGGTCCCTCGTATTCCGGGAAACTTCTAGCGGCGTGGAAATCATCGCGGTCGTTCACACCCGGCGCCGGCCGGGGTATTGGCGTACGCGCGTTTAGATTTGGGCCCGTGACGGCATTTCGTCGCCTTTTCGGGGCTTGCTTCCGCCTCTGCGCTTCATGATCCTATCGAAAGCTTTGAAATCCGCCCGTGCCTGCCGATCCGTGAAATAGGCCGCCGTCTGTAGGGCGGACACCTTCTCCGCCACCGCGACGGCCACGAACTGGTTGATACTCGTTCGGTCCTCCCGGCTCAACCGCTCTACCGCCTCTTTGAGCGACCGCGGCAGCCGCAATGGATATGTTCGGGTCTCTTTCATCGTTTGATCCTCGCTATCGCCTCTCGCGGGAGTAGGACCTCCACCCCAAACTGGGTCGGGGCGGTTCCGTAATCCCGCACGTTGAATGTCACCAGAGCATCCGCCCTGCCATTGACCGCTGCCTCCAGGACCATCTCATCGTTTGGATCGCGCAACTGAGGCCGCCACAGAAAGTGCGTTGGCACGGGTTCTCCCATGGCAATGATGGCGTCCAGAAAGATCTCCACCTGCTGTCCTGAAAGCCCAGACTCCTCTCGGTGTTCGGCCCTCCGGCAGACGGCTTCGTACTCCAACGCCAGAGGTACGCTCAGCAACAACGTAACCTGCCGCTGTCGCACTGCGCGAATAATGGCGGCGGACGCCCCCGAGGGACTCCGCATAGCCGCAACCACGGCATCGGTGTCCATCACTAGCCTCACATCACTTACGATATCACATCATCGCTGATGTCACTCGCCGTTCTCCAGGCAAACCGCCTGACCCACCGAAGCTGGTGGTCGTTTAGCGCGCGCTGCCTACTTCGCCGCGAACTTCGTCCACCCTCGCGAGTTCATATCGCGCAGTATATTCTGGCCGCTCCGGGTGGCGAATTGCGTGGGCCACCGTGAGCTTCGAGACCCGGCTGCCGGTGCGGGTGGATCCCGGGCCGGGCTTTCACCATACAGAGCGTACCGCGACGCCCTCGTGAAACTATGCGACCGTTACCAAACTGCAATCCGCCCTTATGTGCGCCAGCGCACCGACGACCAAGAGGATTTCGCATCTACTTAGGTTGCTTTCCTGGAGTCTGGTCGTCACTCAGTTGATGGAGGCCAGCCCGGAACTCGAAGCCCAATTCGCTGTTTGGAGTCCGACGCACTTCAAAACTGGAACGAGACGCCCGCTGCCTCCACGTCAAGGCGGCGAGAAATAGGTAAAACTCATGCCTGACGAAACCAAAAACCCGACTACCGGACAAGGGGCACAGCCCTCTCCAAATGATGAACTTCACAATGAGGACTTCCAGTTTGTTCTGAAAGCCTTATTGGCGTCCTATCAACCGATCATGAAACAGGAGTTGAAACTGGCCGGGGATCCCGCTGAGTTGAGCAAGGCGGCGGAAGCCGGGCCACCGAAGTGCGAAGACGAGATCGCGCGGGCAAACCAGATCTTCGGGACATTCTTCACCGACGAGGTTGCCCTAAGAATGCTTCCGGCGGAAGCCCGCAAGACTCTCGGCCCCGTCGATCAGTGGCGGTGGTGCCTGCAGCACATTCGCTGCTGCATCATCTTTGGATGGCTGGCATGCCGGGGCCCGCGCAATTTCCGGGCGTTCTCCTATTACCTCCACCAATATTGGATCTGCGTTCGGCAATCGCTGGGCACGGCAGTTAGTTCCCCGCCGACGCCCGAAGAGCGCGAAGACTTCGGCGTCCTCGTCGAAGAACTCGCCGGCGCGTTCAAGCCCTACCTCACGGACCAACTTGCCACCGTCGAGTTCCCTGCGGGAATATCGGATGAAATCATCACCGGTGTCATCGATTGTCGTGAAGGCCTGCAGGAAGCGTGCGAGATTTTCGAGCGCGCGCTAACTCCACGTGCGGCGGAGGCTCTGCTTGGCAAAGCGGCATTCACTTCTCACAGCAAGGATGCCTCATTCTGGTTCTGCCGGTGCTGGTGCCTGTGCGCGATTTGTTTCGGATGCTGTCTGGCGCGGGCCCGGTCGCTGCTGGAGGTAATCTGGTGCCTGATCTATTTCTTTCGTTGCCTGCAGCGCTGTCTTCAGCCGCTCACCTGCCAGATCACCGATCCCCATGACTGCGTGGAGGAAGAGGCGATTCCCGTCGTGGGCATTCTGCGCGGGGTAGTGATCAAGGGCACGGCTAGTGGAGTGTTCTGCGACCACTACGAGCTGCAGTGGCGCCAGGGCGGACCCTGGCAAAGCCTGGGCATCATCTATCCCGGCTTCGCGCCCCAAGGGGCCTGCGGGGTGGTGAATGGCACACTAGGTTACCTGCGATCATTCCCGTTCGTCCAGCCAGGACTCGTGGAACTTCGGGTCTGCGTGTTCTCCAGCAAGGGAGGGCCGCCGCAGTGCTGCCCCGGCCAGTTTACGCTGCAGCGCAATTTGGTCTGGATCCGAGGTGTGGAGGACGTGAATGCGATAGATCTGTTCGATCCTACGTCACAGCCGGTCGATAGTACAGGTGCCAAGCGATCATTCGGGAATGCCATCCGCATCAACGGAAGCGCCGTTGTCGGCGGCTGTCAAAACCTGGATCTCAAGAGATACACGCTGAGCTACTTCCCGGATTTCGTGGTGAATCCTCTTCTGCCCGGTTTTGTGCAATTCTGGCAAGTGGATTACATTACACCTCTCCAGATCGATGCAGGTCTGAACAAAGTGTTCGAACGTTGGCTGACCAGCTCTTGGAGACAGCCGAATTTTCCTCCCGGCTGCAACCCGTTTTTCGGAGACTATCTAGAGGAAGCTTATTGGTCGCACCTGTTTCCAGAGGCGTTCCCGTTGATCCCTTCCGAACCTACGTGTCCGCCGCCGCCATTGTGGACCACCGCTCCCTTGCCACTTCCGAATTGCCAGAGTGGGCGGTTCACGCTGCGGCTTACCACCGAGGATCAGGGCGCGAACTTGAAGCACAACCTCCGGCAGGTCTGGTTCGATAACAAGCAGATCACGCCCAGCCATGCTCACATCTCGCAAATCTCCGGGGTGGATCCGTGCGCCACAATCGATCTCCGGCAGTTCGCTCCGCTGGGCGGCGATTGTTCGTTGCCTTGGCAGGCGGTTCTGCTAGGCGTGGCCTACGACGAATTGATTGACATCCTCGATCCCACGAACCCGAGCGACAACTACGGTGGCTACAGCTTGTGGATCAAGAAGGACGGCACCCCGGACCCGGGCGTTCCGCTCCCAATTCCTGGCCCGACGGGTTTTCCGCCGCTCTGGGGTCCGCCATTTGTCGGCACAACGCGGGTCGGAAATCCGGGAGGCGATATCTGCCCTTACACCACACTGATCCCGGCGCCGACGGACGGCATTCTTGCGCTCCTGGATATGCGTCGGCTGGACGAGAAATGCAACCCAGCCGAACCCGCATTGACTTTGAAGCGTGGAGAGTGCTGCGGGTACGTCATCACGCTGCTGGTGTGGGACAATTCCATCTGTCCTGGCCTGTCAGGCGAACGCCACGAACTCCGGCATACTTTCCCGATTTGCATTTGTAACCACGTCGGTATCGCTCCTTAGTGCCGTGCACAACACGGAATTTTGGATCCGGTTCGTACTGGCCGCGTTTGCTACCTGGCGCGTCACCCATCTATTGGCGAGCGAGGACGGCCCCGGCGACGTTATCGCCCGCTTTCGAGCCCGGCTCGGAAGCGGGTTCTGGGCGAAGTTGATGGACTGTTTCTATTGCCTCAGCTTCTGGACAGCGGCTCCGCTGGCCTTCTTTGTGTGCCGCGGACCGCTCGATTTGCTCGTGGCGTGGCTGGCGCTTTCCGGCGCGGCTTGCC
Source organism: Candidatus Solibacter sp. (assembly GCA_025358475.1). Classification (GTDB taxonomy): domain Bacteria; phylum Acidobacteriota; class Terriglobia; order Bryobacterales; family Bryobacteraceae; genus Solibacter. The sequence goes on along the minus strand of JANYJN010000597.1, from coordinate 1,088 downwards.
TGTTGGAGCGCCTGGGGCCAGTACCAATGATCATTGAACCCATGTCGCAATCTACCGAAGGAGACAACTAACTATGTGCTGCGGACAACAGCGAGAAACGGTGACGCGGGAAACTATGCCAAAGGCAACGCTGAGCGGCAATTCTATCGCGACCCCAACGCCCGCAGCCGCGCTCGCCGCCAATAATTCGCCTCGAAGCGCCAGCGCCGCCCAACCCGTGTGGTCTTCCGTAGGGGTGCGCTATCTGGAAAAGTCGCCGATTCGCGTTCGGGGCCCGGCTACCGGAAGAGAGTATGAATTCTCGGCCGCTAGCCCGGTCCGGTCGGTAGACGCCCGAGACGCTGAGTCTTTCTTTCATACCCGCTTCTTCGCGAAGACTGGCTGATTGGGCCGCCCCATCATCCGGAACGGTACGAGGAAATAGAGAAGCGCCTTTTTGTCATCCGACCGAACAACTTGGACCAACTCAGGAATGTTCTCGCCGGTCGGCGACCGCCTGCCGTGTAAGCGACTTCTTGTCACCCTTGCCCATCAATCGATCCACCTCGTCCTTCACCACCCGGTAGCATTCACACACGAATGCTTCCATGCCATTTCGGTCCAGCACCCGTATGTGGCCGCGGGAGTATTGGATCAACCCCGCATCCTGCAAATGGCCCGCCGCCACAGTAACGCTCTCACGGCGTCCACCCAGCATGTTGGAAATGAACTCTTGTGTCATCAGGATTTCGTCCGACGGGACTCGATCATGGCACATCAGCAGCCACCGGCAAAGGCGCTTTTCCACGGAGTGGAGCCGGTTGCAGGCAGCGGTCTGCGAGATCTGGGTAATCAACGCCTGAGTGTAGCGCAGCAACAACAACTGGAATCCACGACTTCCCGAGAACTCCCGCTGCACGACGTTCGCTCTCATCCTGAAAGCGGCTCCGGCGATCTGGACGATAGCTCGGTAAGGCGAGGTGTTCCCTCCGAGGAACAAAGGCACCCCCACCACGCCTTCATTTCCCGTCAGGCCTACTTCCACGGTCAATCCCTCTGCCAAGGTGTAGAGAAACGAGACGATACACGTAGTCGGGAAGTAGACGTAC
>JANYJN010000537.1 GCA_025358475.1 Candidatus Solibacter sp. | reverse complement strand
TGGTCCGGGCCATCCTGGTGAGTCAGGCCTGCGTCGCCGCGGCTGGGTTGAGCCATCCCCAGGCTCTGGGATATTTCGCCGGCCTCGCGGCTCTCACTCTGTACCGCGATTGGCGGCGCATCCGCTTTCCGCATGTGATGGCGGCGTGCGTGCCCTACCTGGTGGGGGCGGCCGGATGGGGTCTGTACATCCTTCAGGCTCCGCACGATTTCCTCTTGCAGTTCGGTGGCAATGCCGCCGCACGCGGTGTGCCGCTCTCCGACCCCGCCGCTTTGCTTTACGTCCAGTTTGTGGAACGGTTCTGGCACATGTTCGGCATGGCCCCGGATACACGGGGGCTCAGCCATCTGAAGGTTGTGATTCTGGCGGTGTATGCCGCTGGCCTTCTAGGCGCGCTGTGCAACCGCGAGATCCGCCGGCACGCCGGCTACCGCACGCTGCTGGTAACCGGCGGCGTGACCTTGCTGGGGATGATGGCCATCGACAGCGAGTCGCATTACTTCTACCTGGTCCACTTCGTACTCTGGCTGATCGCCTTCACAGCCATCGGCATGGTGTGGCACTGGGACCGGCGCAGTGTGCCGCGATGGGCTCTGGCGGCGGTGCTGGCGGTGGTGCTCGCGGTGCAGTTCGCCACCATCGGGCGCCGTCTTTCGCAGGGCGCTTACTCCACCGTCTACCTTGCGACCACGGACTATCTGAAGCGGCACGCAAAGTCCCAGGACATCGTCATGGGGAGCGCGGAACTGGCGTTCGAACTGGGATTTGACGGCAATCTGGTGGACGACCCACGCCTGGGGTACCGCAGCGGCAAGCGCCCCAGCTTCATCGTGATCGACCAGAATCGTTACGCCGAATGGATTCCGCAGTACCAGCAGCGGGAGCCCCAGACGTATCGCTATATCCACGACATGATGGCGCGGGAGTTTCACCAGGTGCTGGACAACGCCGGCTACAAGGTGTACGCACGCAACGGAACGTAGGGTTGCGACGCGCGCAGCTTGCACGGAGAGCCCGAAGGGCGACAGATAGTAGCCCACGGCGCACAGCCGTGGGTAGCAGGCGGGCGGCGTTTGTTAGCCCCGGAACGGGGCGAAAGAAGAGTCCGGCTGGCCGGTACTTCCGCCCCGTCCCGGGGCTGAGGCGAGACCGTCGTTTTCCCAGTGCTGGCGCACTGGGCTACTATCTTGCGCCCTGCGGGCTGGATGAGAGCGCAGCCGGTGCAGCAGGAGGCGCACTGGGCTACTATCTTGCGCCCTACGGGCTGGATGAGAGAGCAGCCGGGGCAGCAGGAGGCGACTGGGCTACTATCTTGCGCCCTGCGGGTGGGCCGCATGAAAATCGTCGCGGCGCACGAAGAGCGCTCGCGCGCGGTTACGCCACCGTTTCCACTCTGCGGGGGAACAGGCGGCCCACCACCGAGTCCAGCATCAGCTTGCGGTGTTCGCGCGTGGCGCAGGTGAAGAACGCGGGGAGGAAGAAACAAATCGCGGTTAAGCCCCCCATCAGGATCAGTTGCGGCCACGTTTGCCCCAGCACGCCCGCCGCTTTGATGAAGTGAATCAGCAGCAGAACCGGGACGCCCGTCAAGAATGGACGCAGGTAGATGCCCCACATATAGCCAAGGAACGACGAGTCCAAGGCACGGCAGACCAGCCACGGCACATAAAGGCCGCGGTTCAGGACGGACAACATGCCCACCACCCAGGCCACGCCCAGAATGCCGTAGTGCGGCAGCACCAGCCAGATGCCAACGATTGAAAGGAGCGCCTCCAGCAGCAGGCCCTTCGCCATGCGATCGTGACGGCTCAGGCCGTAAAGCATCGAGGTGGAGTTGAACTGCCCGGCGACTGCGAACATCGTGGTAAGCGAAATCACCGGTAACAAGGGTCCGCATGCGGTGGCGAATTCCAGGTTCACCCAGCGGCGGAGCAGTTCGGTTCCGTACACCAGGAGGAAGATCACCAGCGGCAGGAACAGGGTCACGCAGTAACGGTTCAGGTAGATGCCCAAGCGGTAGACGGCCTTCTCGTCGCCCTTGGCCTGCATTTCCACTACATTCGAACGGGTGACGAAGCCTACACGCGTAACGGCCTCCACCGAGTAACCCAGCAGCCGGGAGGGAAACGTGTAATAGCCTACGAAAGACGCCATGCGGAAATGGCCTATCATGACGGGCGCCCCCTGACTGAGCAGCAAGTTGGAAATATTGGCTACGAAGGAATGAACGCCGTAGTTCCACATCTCCTTGACCAGCGAAAACTTTACGTAGAGTGAAGAAAGGCGCATGGCTGGGAATACTGAGCGGAAGGCCAGCATGGCGAGCCCGTTGCCCACCAGTTGCCCCAACACCACCACCGCGCCCAATTCTTTCAGGCCGAAGCCAAAATACAACAGCAGCGCGCAGCCCACCGAACGGATGAGGAGCTGGGCCACCCAGGTGCGCGTGAGGTGGTCGTAGCGCTGAAAGGCGTCCAGGCAAGAGCTGAAAAAATGCAGCGGGAAATTCAGCGCCCAGCCCAGGCCCACAATCAGGATCATTATCCGGAAATCCTGGCGGTTGACCGGGTCGGCGATCTTGAACAGCGCCACGCCGCGCCAGGCAACCAGCAGCGTGGCGAGAGCGAACACGATGGCGACGCAGCAGAAATAGACCAGCCCGGTATTGATCACGCGGTTGATCTGCTCCGGCTCGTTCCTGGCCCGGTATTTAGCCACGAATTGGGTGACCGAAGTATTGAAACCCAGATCGAAAAACCAGAGGTACTCGACCAGGGTAAACACCAGCGCCCAGATGCCATACCGCTCTGACCCCAGTTTGCGCGCGATATAGGGCGAAAGCAGGAGCCCGATGGCGATGTTGAGCGCCACCCCGACCCAGTTCCACAGAACGCCGGCGAAAAAACGGGTAGCGCGCGGTGCCTCTGGGGGAGATGGGCTTTCGAGCCCGGAATTGCTCATCGGCGACGGAGTCTCAGACAATTAATTAGAGTCTAGCGCACCTGGTGAGCGCCATCGAAAAGGAATGCCACATCGCCATACCCGATTCCCACCGCAGTCCCAAGAAGTTCGAATCCATCGCGCGGATCGAGTGTTACTTGGCTCCCTCCTATCGAAACGCCGCGGGACGTGGTCGCCGCCGGCACCAAGCCCGCAGGACGAAAGAGATAAGCCCCCGGTGTCAGCCGCGCGGAATCGAGGCGGAGCAGGTACAGAGCCCCGGTAGCGGCATGAGACTTGCTGCCGAACTCCGTTCGGATTGCATCAGGCGGGGCCTTATGCCCCGGGGCCGGCAAACGCCGCCGCGCGATCGCGTACGAACTGCTGGAACGCAATCGGCGCTTTGCGGCCCACGCGCTCCACATGGTTGGTGACTTCCGCCGCGGCGCCGCTTCGGTAATACCGGTATAAGTCCACGAGTTTCTCCGCCGTCCAGGCCGGCATGCCGGCGGCCAACAACCAATCCTGCGCCGCATCCTCCGGCACATCGAGATACCGGATGGTACGCCCCAGCACTTGAGAGAACCGCTCCGCGATTTCGGTATGCGAAAGCGCCTCGGGCCCGGTGATGGTGTAGCGCTGCCACTGGTGGCCGGGTTCGGTCAACACGTGCGCCGCCACCGCCGCGATGTCGCGTACATCCACCGCGCTGTACTTCATACCGCCGGCGGGAGCGTGGAAGGCGCTGCGCGACTGTATGCTGGCGGCGCTCCCCAGGAAATTCTGGAAGAACCCGTTGGGCCGCAGCATGGTGAAAGCCAGCCCCGAATCCTCCAGTTCCCGCTCTCCCTGGCCGTGTTGCCGGCCGAAGAAGTGGGGCGCGTTCAGGCTGGCGCCATAGGCCGAGAACTTCACGACGTAGCGGACGCCCGCGCGCTTCGCCTGGCGGATGAAATCCCTCTCCTGTTGAGGGGCTTCCGGCGAGGCGGCGGTCAATAGCAGCGCCTTCTCGACCCCGTCCAGCGCCGCCGCCAGCGTCTCGGGACGCGACAGGTCCGCCTCCACCAACTCCACGTACTCGCCGGCACTCGCCGCGGCCTTGGCACGGTCGCGGACCAGAGAGCGATGGTGTACCTCCATGCGTGCGAGCGCCTTCGAAATCTCGCTCCCCGCCGTCCCCGTGCCGCCCGTTAGCAGAATCATCGATTCGTCTCCCTCCCGATAGGATGACCCACGCACGCCGGGAGTTGCGCATCCATTCGGCCAGTCACGCCGGCTAGGTCTCCGACCGTCTGACCTTGTGCTGTTGGGCCCAACCCCTCCCTCACGGTCGCGCCTCCGATCAGCGCCCCGAGCGTCAGCGAGCGGGTTTGCGGTAACACTGAATCGAGCGGTCGGGGCATTAGTTATAGAAGTTGCGATCCCAGGCGTGGCGCTTAAGCGTGGCCAGAGTTGCGGCCGGCAATGCGCCCAGGTCGCTCAAAGCGGCGTTCGATTCCACGTGGCGCCGCGAACGCATGCCGGGGATAACGCTGGAAACGGCAGGGTGCGACAAGCAGAAGCGGAGTGCGGTATCGGGCAGGCTGACGCCTTCGCCGAGGTCGCGGCGCAACGCGTCGACGTGCTCCACCACCTGTTTCTTGCGATCGGCGCCGCGGAAATAGTACTCGCGGAAATCGCCAGCCGGGAAGGTGGTGCTTTCGCCGATGGCGCCCGTCAGCGCGCCTTCATCCAAGGGGACGCGCGCCAGGATGCCGATATTCATCTCCCTCGCCAGCGGCAGCAGGCGCGCCTCCGGCGTTTGGTCGAAGATGTTGTAGATCACTTGGACGGCGTCGATCAAACCGGTGCGCATGATAGCGAGCACGGAATCGGGGTCGTGCTCGCTGGCGGAGACGCCAACGCTTTGCACTTTTCCGGTGCGCTTGAGATCTTCGAAAGCGCGGCGCCATTCCTCGCGCTCCACCCACTCGTCGCTCCAGACGTGGAGTTGCAGCAGATCGATGGTCTCCAGCTTGAGATTGCGCAGGCTCTGTTCGGCACTGGAGATGAGGTAGTCGTACGGGAAGACGCTAGAGATGGGCGTGCCCGATTTCGCCGGCCAGATGCGATCCATCGGCGGCACCTTGGTGGCGACGTAAATTTTGCGCCCGGCGGCGCGCACCGCATCGCCCACCAGTCGCTCGCTATGGCCATCGCCGTAGGCCAACGCGGTATCGATCAGGTTGACGCCGAGATCGATGGCGCGGCGCAGCGCAAGCAGCGATTCATCGTCCGTGCCGCCGAGCCATTGTTTGCCGCCGATGCCCCAGGCGCCGTAGCCGATGTCGCTAACCTCGAAGTTGGTCCTGCCAAGCACACGATATTGCATACCCTCAGCTTAATACGTGGCACAAGTTGCTCAATGACGCCTAGGGGCGTCTCAAGCGAATAATGAAATCTTGCTGCCCACCAGCAAACCGTTGCCTCACGGTCGCGGCTCTGTTTGGATCACGGCTGCATCAATCGGAGCCGCGACCGCAAGGGAGCGCTCTTCTGGTGTGAACGTCTATTTTCGAGGATTGGCCCTGTGCATCGGCGCGTAGAGCGCCGACGCGGCAGAAGCGCGATGAAAGCGCGGGCCAGCTTACGCTCGCCTGCACAAGGCGGAGCCTTATGCCACCTAGTTCGTCACGGCGATGGTGACGCCGGGCTGGGAGTTCGACGTACCCACCTGGACCACCACCGGGATGGCGCCGCCCGCCGTAATCCCCGAGGGAATCTGCGCGTTCACCTGGAGCACACCCGCGACCGCTCCGGGGGCGCCGCCGGCGAAATTCACGATGGCTGTCTGCCCGCCGATGGTCACCTTCACCGTGCCATTCGGAACCGGCCCCGGCCCCGAGTTGATTAGCCCATCGGTGCCCGCGGGGTTGGTCTGGCCCGCGCCCGTGATATAGAGTTGGACGTACTCGCCCACCTTGGCGGGTCGTGCCGCGCCGTTGATAGCGCCGTCCTTATTGTTGATGGCGGCGGCCTGCCCGGCGCCCGAACCGTTCAGCGTAAAGATAGCCGGAATCTGGCTGGCCACCGAGACGTTGAACGGAGCCGACGTCACGTTCTGAGACTGCACGTACAACTGAGCGAGCGATCCGTTGACGCCGAAGGGCACCACGGCCGCCAACTGGTTGGCGGAAGCGTACAACACCGGCGCCAGAACGCCATTGACGAAGACGCTGGTGCCTTCCAGGTTGGTCGATACCATGCCATTGGAATCGGTTCGATACTGCACCAGCGGGGTGGGACCGAGCCCGCTGCCCCAGATCACAATCACTTCGCCGGGAGCCACCGGACCGCTCAAATTGCTGGCGCCGCTGGTGACCGCGCTCACCGTCGTACCGCCACCGGTGAACTGCAAAAGGCGCACCGCGTGGTTGAGCGTATCGGCCACCCAGACACTTCCGGCGGCATTAACGGCCACGGCCGAAGGTCCGTTGAGCCTGGCATTGGGAGCGCCGCCGCCATCGCCCGAATATCCACGGACGCCGGTGCCGGCGATGGTGGTGATGATGCCCGAAAGGAACAGTTTGCGCACGCGCGCGCTGCCGTCGGCGATGTACACGTTGCCCACGCTATCCACCGCCACAGCGACCGGGTTCCCCACTTGTGCGTTCACGGCCAGACGGTTGTCGCCCGAAACTCCGGCGGCACCGGTTCCCGCCACGGTAGTAATCACGCCGTTTGGCGTCACCTTGCGCACGCGATTGTTGGCCGTATCGGCAATATAGACGTTGCCCGCGGAATCCACCGCGACGCCCTGCGGGCCATTTAGCTGCGCGCTGCCAGCCTGGCTGCCATCGCCGGAGAAACCCGAAACGCCGTTGCCGGCGAGGGTGCTTATGTCCCCTTTGGTGGCAACCTTGCGCACGCGGTTATTGCTGAATTCGGCAATATATAGATTGCCGGCCGCGTCCACCGCCACCCCGAAAGGCGCGTTGAGTTGCGCGCTCGCCGCCGCTCCGCCGTCCCCGGCGAACCCCGCGGTGCCCGTGCCGGCGACCGTTGAAATGATGCCGTTTGCCACCTTGCGCACGCGATGGTTCTGCGTATCGGCGATATAGAGGTTGCCCGCGGAATCCACGGCCAACCCTTGTGGACCGTTGAGCTGTGCGCCGGTAGCTGCGTTGCCGTCGCCGGAGGAGCCCAAGGCGCCGCTGCCCGCGAAGTTAGAGATCACGCCGTTGGCCACACTCCGCACCACGTTGTTGCCGGTATCGGCGATGTACAGGTTGGCGGCGCTCACCGCCACGCCCATCGGCGTATTGAGCTGCGCGCTGGTAGCCGCGCCGCCATCGCCCGAGTAGGCGAACGCGCCGTTGCCGGCGAAGGTGCTGACCGTCCCGCCCGCCAGCTTGCGGATGCGGTTGTTGAGCGAATCGGCAAAATAGATGTTGCCTGCGGAATCCAGCCCCACGCTGGTAGGCAGGCTCATCTCCACCTTGTCGGGCGCGCCGCCGTTTCCGGCAAAACCCTGGTTCCCGTTGCCGATGGCAGTGGTGATGTTACCCGTGGTATCAATCTTGCGGATGCGGTTGGTCCCGGATTCGGCCACGTACAGGTTGCCTGAAGAATCGGCCGCCACGCCGAAGGGTGCCAGCATGGCCAGTTTGGTGGCGGCGCCATCGCCCGACAGGCCGAGGGTGCCGTTGCCGCTGAGGGTGGTGATCACGCCCTTCGAGCTCACGGAGCGAATTGCGCCATTGCCGGTATCGGCGATGAGGATGGTGTTGTTGGGGCCGATCTCGACACCCTGCGGGTTGGTGAGGCCGGCGAGAATGGCCGTGCCGGGGATGGAGACGACACCCGTGCTGCTGTTGACGGCGTAATCGCCGTACCAGCCCGGGTATCCCGAACCGGCGAAGAGGTTGATGATGCCGTCGGTAGAGACCACGCGGACAGTGTTACCGGCGGAGACGGCGATATAGACCTTGCCCGAGGAATCCACGGCCAGCGCCACCGGCAGATGCAGGCTGGCCTCGGTGGCGGGCCCGGTATCGCCCCAGAAGCCGGGGGGATTGACGGTGCCGTTGCCGGCGAAGGTAGAGATCACGCCTTTGGTGTTGACCATGCGGACGCGGTTGTTCAGCGAGTCCGCGATATAAACGTTGCCGGCGGTATCGAGAGCTATTCCCTGCGGCGAATTGAGCTGCGCGTTGACGGCCGGGCCGCTATCACCCGAGAATCCGGCGCGGGAATTGCCCGCGATCAGCATGACTGTACCGGAGGCATCGATCTTGAAGACCGCGTTTCCGCTGCTGAAATAGACATTGGAGCCGGAGATGGCGAGCTTCCGCGGCTGACCGATGGAAGCATTCAAGGCCGTCACCGGGGTGGCCGGAGGCGCGCCGCCGGCAACGGTGGAAATAGTGTATTGCTGCGCGAAGGCAGTTACGCCCGCCAACAGCAGGATGGAGAATCTAAGCATGCGTGTCGTAAGTCCAGGTGATAAGTCCATTATGACGTTTTAGGAGCGGCCATGCTAGCGGTGTGCGGCTCAAGAAGCGCGCCTTATCCAGCCAGCGTGAAGCGGGCGTCCCGCCTGCCATGCCGGTATTCGTACCGGCATTCTTCGAGGAACGCCGGCAAGGACGCCGGCGGGGCAACCTGAAAGGTCGCTCCACGGATGCAGCCCGGTGATCGGTCGGGAACACATAGGGCGCACTATTCGCGCCCCACACCACCGGCAGGCGTGCCAGCGGCCATACTTTCGGCGACCATTTCCACCGCCTGGGCGCACTGCGCCCGGTCCACATCGTAGTGCGTAACGGCGCGGAGACAGCGCGGGTTGATGGCGTTGATGAGGACTCCGCGCGCGCGCAAGCAGGCGCTGACCTGGGCGGGCGCGAGGCCGGTTGCCGAGATATCGAATACCACGATGTTGGTTTTCACCAACCCAGCGTCCACCTGAATTCCGGGGATGCGCGCCAGGCTTTCGGCCAGAAATCGCGCGTTGGCATGGTCCATGGGAAGCCCGGCGGGGCTCTCTTCGAGGGCTACGAGACCGGCGGCGGCGAGGATGCCGGCCTGGCGCATGCCGCCGCCCAAACGCTTGCGGTAGAGGCGGCCTTTGGCAATCAGATCGGCCGGCCCGGCCAGCATGGAGCCGGCGGGCGCACCCAACGCTTTAGACAGGCAGAACATGACGGTATCGGCGGCAGAGGCAATTTCATGCACGGGAATGCCCAGAGCGGCAGAGGCGTTGAAGATACGGGCTCCATCCATATGGACGCGCACTCCCCGCTGGTGCGCGGCGTCGTAAATCTCGCACAGTGTGCGCATGGGGTACACCGTTCCGCCCCCCATGTTGTGGGTCTGCTCCACCTCCACCGCCCCGGTGGCCGCGCTATTGGGGCTCACCGGGCGGATGTTACGGACCACCTCTTCGGCGGACAGCAATCCGTGAACGGTGGGGATGGCGCGGACCACGCAGCCGCTGAACCAGGCCACCATGGCGAGCTCGTAATCCAGCACGTGGGCGCGCGAATCGCAGATCACTTCCTGTCCGTGCTCGGTGAGCAACTTGATGGCGATGGTGTTTCCCATGGTGCCGGTGGGGACGAACAGGGCAGCCGGCTTGCCGGCGATTTCGGCGGCCCGCTCCTCCAGGCGGTTGACGGTGGGGTCTTCGCGATACACGTCGTCGCCCACTTCGGCTTCGAACATGGCGCGCCGCATGGTGGGCGTGGGCTTGGTGACGGTATCGCTGCGCAGGTCGATCATAGGTTTAAGAACTCCTGGAAAACTTCGTTAGAGAGCAGTACGCCGCGATTGGTGAGGCGCAGCGTGCCGCCATCGGTTTCGAGCAGGCCGGCATCCAGGAAACGGTGGATGGGCGCGTCGAAGCGGCGCCATTCCTCGGGGGTGGGGCGTATGCCGGCGGAGAGGCGGAGGCCAATGAAGAAACGCTCGTCGGAGAGGTGAGGCACGTCATCCACTTGGCCGGCGCCGGATAAATAATCCTCGACGGACTCTGGATTCTGGTGGCGGGTGCGGCCGTCGAAGGAGTGGGCATCAGCTCCAAAGCCGATGTACGGCTCCAACTTCCAATACTTTAAATTGTGCCGCGATTCGAAACCGCACCGCGCGAAATTGGAAATCTCGTAGCGCGCGATGCCCAGTGCCGCCAGTCGCTCGACGGCTAGTTCGTAGAAATCGGCGGTGGCGTCGTCGGACGGTGTATCGAGCGCGCCGTAGCGCACCCCGCCAAGCAGCATTTCCTTGCCGAGGCGGCTGTCCTCATCCACTTCGAGCATGTAGATGGAGACGTGTTCCGGCGCGAGGCGCTCCACCCAGTCGAGAGATTCGCGCCAGGAAGCTTCGTTCTGGCCGGAGAGTCCGGCGATCAAATCGATGTTGATGTTGCGAATGCCCGCGGCGCGCAGCACGGCAACTTCGCCGGCCACGACTGGCGCGGTGTGCGTGCGCCCGGTGCGGCGGAGTTCCTTTTCGACGAACGATTGCACACCGAGAGAGACGCGGTTGATGCCGGCACGAACCCAGGCGCCGGCGGCTTCGGGCGTGATGTTGCCGGGAGCGGCTTCGATGGTGGCTTCCGCCCAGGGACGTCCGGGGATTGGTTCGAGCAGCGCGCGCAATGCATCGGGAGCGAGATGGCTCGGGGTGCCGCCGCCCAGGTAAAGCGTGCCGGGAGTCCAGGGCCAAGCGTGGGCGCGGATCTCGCGCGCCAGCGCGTCGCGGTAGCGCACCTCGAGATCGCGCGAGAAAACGCCGCTGGCGAAATTGCAATAGGTACACTTCTGCGCGCAGAAAGGGTAAGAGATGTAGACGCCGGGCACGTTAGTCTTTAATGATAACGCGGGGGCTGGACGAGGGGCGCTTAAACGCTTTCGGGATTTTGGAAGATGGGCAGCTTGTAGGGCACCTTGACCCGGTAGGCAGATCGAACCAGGATTACAGGACCGATCCGCCGGAAGACGATTCGACCGTGGGGCAAATGTGTTGAGTTTTTGCGCAGGGTGCAGTCGCTTGGCGACGCTGGCGTGGGCGGGTCAGAGCATTTTTTTATAACGTTGTAAACTATTCCGTTTCTCTGGGTTACGGAGCGCACTCGAAATCTGGCGACGCATCGGAGGGGTTTTTTTCGCACGATGCGTCGCCCCGATTGCCGCGGAGGCGGCGGCGAAGGGGATGCCCTGCCGGGCGACGGGGATACCCGGCGCGATGGACACAAAGCTCTTCCTGATTGAGGTAAAGCAGGTCAAAATCAGGTATTCGGAGGGTGAGGTCTGGAAGTGATTGGATTTACATAGAAAACTTTGGGTATGTCGGTGTCACTGCGGGTTTGGGGGAGGGGCGGATTGGGCTATTTTGCGGGGGTGCGTGCGCCGGCCGGGCGTTTTATGGGGATCTATTCTGTGGCGGGGACTTATCCGGCTAAAATCTGCCCGATCCCATTCAGCGGCGTGGCGAGTCATTCAAGAGCACGCATGACCGGTCTCTCCCACACGGCCGTTTCTGGTCGACTCCCGAGTGGAGCCCTCGTTTATAACAGAAGACCTGTGTCGGTACGACTTCTAGTAAGCATGCTCTTTCAATGACGGCGGTGTCCTGGCCCTCGATTCATGGCGCCGGGTGCTGCGTGTTGTGATCCTTGAGGAGATCAAGCCCCGCACAGCCATTGTCTCTTAGGACCGTTCTCTCCACGGCAGGGGATTGGCGCTAGACTTGAAGGGTCTTTATGTGCATAGAACGAGTGATCGTGAAGAACTACCGGGCTCTCGCTTCAGTGGACCTACCTATCCTGCCACGCCTAAACATCATTGTTGGCAACAATGAATCGGGCAAATCAACCCTCCTGGAAGCGATCAACCTCGCCCTTAAGTGTCAGCTCAATCGCAGGCCTGCCATCGCCGAGCTTCACCCGTATCTTTTCAATTCCGCTTGCGTGAAGGACTTCCTGACGAAGCTTCGCGGTAATATTCACGTAGAGCCG
>JANYJN010000515.1 GCA_025358475.1 Candidatus Solibacter sp. | reverse complement strand
GACGTCCATCGGCCGGCTGACGCTGAATATTCTTCTGTCCTTCGCCCAGTTTGAGCGGGAGATCATCTCCGAACGCACCCGCGACAAGATGTCGGCCGCGCGCCGCAAGGGCAAGTGGACTGGCGGCCATCCTGTCCTTGGATACGACATCGATCCAAAGGGTGGTCGGATCTTCGTCAATCCGGAGGAGGCTGAGCACGTCCGAACCCTGTTTGGTCTTTACGTGGAACTAGGCTCATTGCTGCCGGTACTGCAGGAGGCAGAGCGGCGCGGCCTGCTGACAAAGCAGTGGACCACGGAGGACGGCAAGGTCCGGGGAGGCCAGCGAATTTCCAAGGGCACGCTCCATGGCCTCCTCACTAACGCCATCTACACCGGCATGGTCGACCACAAGGGCACCCTGTATCCGGGCGAGCACGAACGCATCATCGAGCAGAACACGTGGGATCGAGTCCATGAAACTCTGCGGCGGAACAACGCCGACAACGGTGCCAGCCTCAAAAACAAGTACGGCGCGCTGCTGCGTGGCCTGCTCTTCTGCTTGCCGTGCGGGACTCCCATGGTGCATACCTACACGACGCGAAAGTCGAAACGCTACCGATACTATGTCTGTTACCGCGCACAGCAGCAGGGCTGGAAAAACTGCGAGACGAAGTCCGTTCCGGCTCAGGCAATCGAAACTGCGGTTCTCGATAGCATCCGCCGCCTCGGCAGCGATCCGAACCTGGCGGAAGCGGTGGCAGCCGAAGCGCTGGAGCAGATGGCGCAACGTCGGCGGGCGATTGATCAGGAGTCAGAGATCCAGCGGAAGCGCCTCCGGCAACTCAACCAGGACCTTGCAAAGGAGGCGGCAGATACGAGAGTGGACTCCGGCGCGCGCTTCGAGCGAATGGCTACTCTGCAGCGTGAGATCGAAACCGCGGAGCGACGGTCGATGGAACTCGCCGCCGAACGTAGCGACCTCGACCGGGACCACCTAAACGCCGACGACCTCCGCCGTACGCTGGCCGGGTTCGATGCCATTTGGGCAACCATAGCGACCAAGGAGCAGGAGCAGATGATCCATATGCTGGTCGCGAAAGTCGGCTACGACGGGCGCACCGGCAAGGTCACGGTCAATTTCAGCAACACAGGAGCGAAGGAATTATGCCAAGGAAAGTGCTGAGAGCCAGCGCTCAGGCCCCACGTGCGGACGGGGCCATTCAGGTAGAGGTCACCTTGCCCGTGCGCCAACGTTGCCGCTCGCAACCCAGCTCGGACTCTCGTCCCGAAAGTTTGCCTCGGATTCCCCGAATCTCGCGGTTGATGGCCCTGGCGATAAAGTTTCAGGAGATGGTCGACCGGGGCGAGGTCAGCGACTACGCTGACCTTGCGCGACTTGGCTACGTGACGCGGGCCAGGATCACCCAGATCATGAACCTTCTACTCCTCGCTCCAGACATACAGGAGAGCCTTCTGTCGCCGTCACCCACGCGCTTGCAGCCAACTGAGAGGCAGCTTCGATCAGCCGCCCGGCACCTCCTCTGGAGTACTCAACGACTTGCCCTTGGAATGCTCGATCAATCCACAACCCCAAGTTAATCCCAACTCCCGAAGTGACGTCGAGTAGGCCGCGGAAGAGGGGAGTGAGTTGTTACGCGCGCGTCTGTGCGCTATAAATGGTACTTCTCATGACAATGAGGAGGTGGTTTTAGCACGGGAACCGCTCGTCGTCGATAAGCGGCTGACCTCCTTCCGTAGGGATCAATCGGAAGGCCAAACGCATTTCCACCGCCACAGCCCCGCACGTCGGGGCATCAGCGTGCGAATGCCACAATTACGCGACCTCAATCTCGACCTCGATTACCAGACTGGCGAGAACGATCTTGTAGCCGAATTTTATGCGCCGTGTCTGTGGGTGGCCACAAAGTACGATCGCGCTGCGGGATTTTTTAGTTCGTCAGTCCTGGTCGTTGCCGGACGAGCCCTCATCGACTTTGCGAAGCGCAAGGGTACGATGCGTTTGGTTTGTTCGCCCAGGCTGGATGACGATGACATTGACGCCATCGCTAAAGGCTATAAAACGCGCGAGGAGATGGCCTCCCAACGCGTGTCCGAAGAAATCGACGAATTGCTTGGCAATCCAGAAACTCGGCCCAAAACCATCGTTCTTGCGACGCTGATTTCTACTGGGGTTCTTGAGATTCGAATCGCATTTCGCCCGCCGCACTTGCGGCTCTATCACGAAAAGCTCGGAATTTTTAAGGACCTGCAGGGCGACGTAGTGACTTTCCGTGGTTCGTCGAACGAGACCTGGAGCGCTTGGCACGAGCTAGGCAATCACGAGTCGTTCGACGTTTTCCGTTCATGGTCCGGCTCGTCTGACCGACTTCGGACCGACCGTCATGTTGATTATTTTGAACGTCTATGGAAGGGCCAGATCAAGAATGTAGAAACCACACCTTTCCCGGAAGTAGCCATTGAAAGGCTCCGCGCTGTCGCCGTTAGCAACCTCGACGAGGTTGACCTGCCGGCTCCGGCTCCCGTTCGCAGAACACCCCAGCGCCACCAAGCGGACGCCATTGCTGCATGGAAGGCTGCCGGCCGACGGGGAATACTTGAACATGCTACCGGTAGCGGCAAAACCGTCACCGCTTTGGTGGTACTTGGTGAGCATCTGAAGGACCGTCATCCTGCAATAGTGCTTGTGCCTAGCGCTCTCCTCTTGGAGCAATGGGCGCGAGAGATTTCGACAGAGATACCGGAAGCAGTAGTGCTTGTGTGTGGCGGTGGGAAAGTAGCATGGCGCACTCCGGGGCGCATCGAAGGATTGTCGGCCAACGACCGTAACCTGGGCAAGAGGGTCATATTGGCAACGCTTCAAACGGCGTCTAAGTCCGAATTCATAGGGCGACTACGAGGCGGCGAGCACCTGTTTGTAATCTGTGATGAGGTCCATAGATCGGGAAGCAATGAGAACGCCAGAACCTTTCTAATCGAATCCGGGCCCCCCCTCTGTGCCAAGATCAGTGAGACGCCTTCCCTTCCGGTAATTACTGTTGCGGGCGGAGAAGGAAACCTCCATGAAGAAGCAGATCAATGGCGTTGCACCGCCGCTCACCGTTTTGATTGGGCATGACGCGGATCGGAG
>JANYJN010000504.1 GCA_025358475.1 Candidatus Solibacter sp. | reverse complement strand
GGCCTTGACCACTCCATGCGCCGTCGCCATGGGGAACAGCGCGCCCGAGACCATCCACATGGGCACCAGCAGAAGCATCATGATGCCGTGAAACGCGGCGGTCGAATCCATTTTCCATGCGATTGCAAATCCCAAACCGGTGAGGGTGAACGAGATCAGGAACATGGCCGCAATCACCGGAACCACTTCCGCAAGGCCGATCGTTACCCCGGCCAGCGGGGCGAACACCAGGAGCATCAGGCCCTGGATCCATCCTAGCGTAGCCGAACCGAGAATCTTGCCCAACACCAGGCTGGTACGCGGCGCGGGCGAGACCAGCATGGAAAGCAGGAAGCCTTCGCGGCGGTCTTCGATGATGGAGATAGTGGAGAAGATGGCGGAGAACATCACGGTCAGCACCAGGGTGCCGGAATAATAGCGCGCCAGGTCGCCCGAGCCGTAACCGATCAGCAACCAGAAGATGAGGGGCGATGCCACGACGCTGAGGACGCGGCTCTTCTGCCGCCAGAAACGCACCATTTCGCGCTGCCAGAGGGTGGCGGCGGGCAATACGAAGCTACTCAATGGATGCCCCCGTTTCCTTCACAAATACGTCTTCCAGCGAGGGTTTGTGCAGGCCCACCGACTCCACCGCGCCGGGGAATGCCTCCACCACTTCGGCGATGAAGCGATGGCCGTTAGAGATCTCGACCCGCACCTGGCCGTCGCGGGCGTTGGCGGTGGCGCCGAAGCGTTGGCGGATGCCAGAGGCCAGCGATTCCGCATCGGATGTTTCGAGCACCACCACGTCGCCCCCGATGCGCGAGCGCAACTCGGCGGGGCTGCCCTGGACGACGATCTTGCCCTCGTGGAGCAGCAACAGGCGGTCGCAGCGGTCGGCTTCGGGCAGGACGTGGGTAGTGAGCAAAATGGTGACACCTTCGTGAGTGCGCAGGCTTTCGATGTGGTTAGAGAGTTCGCGGCGCGCCGCCGGGTCTAGCCCGGTGGAGGCTTCATCCATCAGCAGGACTTGCGGCTTGTGGAGCAGCGCCTTGGCAATTTCCACGCGGCGGCGCAGACCGCCGGAGAGTGTTTCCACCAGGTCTTTGCGCCGATCCTCGAGGCCGAGTCGCTGCATGGCGTTCGCCATACGGTCGCGCAGGGTGGCGCCGCTGAGCCCGTGCAAATGCCCCTGCGCGCGCAGATTCTCTTCGACGGTGAGGGCTTTGTCCAGGCTTTGGGTTTGGAAGACGACGCCGACCGTGCGCCGCACCGCGGCGGGGTCGCGCGCCACGTCGAAGCCGGCGATTTCGGCGCGCCCTTCGGAAGGCACCATCATAGTGGAGAGAATGCGGAACAGCGAGCTCTTGCCACTGCCGTTAGGTCCCAACAGACCGAAGATTTCGCCCTTTTGCACTTCGAAGCTGACCTTCGAAAGCGCGACGCGGTCGCCGTACCGGTGAGTGAGGTCTTGAACCCGAATCACAATCCCGGCCTATCCAAAAGCATCAAACCGTAGATCAGCGGCAGGTAGAGTACCGAGGTGAGCAGCACCGCACGCGCGCGGACCAGGGTGCGCTCCAGTGCCACGCGCACGCCGGAGTAGAGGTATAGCAAGCCCAAGATCAATGCTCCGATGAAGTAGATTCGTCCCGTCATTCCGAGCATACCCGGAACCAGACTCACGGGAATCAGGGCGATACCGTAGAGCACGATCTGGCGCGCCGTGGATCGGCAATCCGGATCCACCACGGGCAGCATGCGTATACCGGCGCGGGCGTAGTCTTCCTTGTACATCCAGGCGATGGAGTAGAAGTGCGGGAACTGCCAGAGGAAGAGAATGGCGAACAGCACCCAGCTTTCGCGCGTGATGGCGCCGGCGGCAGCGGCGTAGCCGATCATAGGCGGCATGGCCCCCGGGATGGCGCCCACGGTGGTGCTCCACCAGGTGCGCTGTTTCATGGGCGTATAGAGGAAGAGGTAGCTGGCCAGGGTGAAGGCGCCGATCAGGCCGCTGAGCAGATTGACTCCCAGACACAACTCCACAAAGCCGGCCACGGAAAGCACGATGCCGAACGCCAGGGCGCGGCCCGCCGTCAAGCGGCCCGAAGGCAGGGGACGGCTGGCGGTGCGACGCATCTTGCGATCTGCCGCGCGCTCATACCACTGGTTGAGCGCCGCCGTGCCGGAAGCGATCAGGCCTGTGCCGAGGATGGTATGCAGCAGCAAGAACCAGTTGATGGTGCGCCAGGCGTGCGACGGCAGCCCGAAGAAATAGCCGATCCCGGTACTCATGAGGATCAGCCAGGTGATCCGCGGCTTCGTCAATTCTATATAGTCGCGCATCACGCGGTTACCATCCCTCCGTGTACCTGAAACGCATTGGGCCGCACAAGCATGGCGAGCGCGACCGCCGCGCCCAGCGCCAGCGACCCCACGGCGACATGCGCCACCGTGAACAGCACCATCATCGGCATGGGCTGCGGGGCGCCCGTGTAGGCGATGCGGGCCATGAGGGCGCCAATGCCGAGGAAAACCTGCGAGAAGGTGATGGAGAGCAACAGCATTGCGGGACGGCGGAGCTTGGGGTCATCCATGTGCCGCATCAGGATGGAGAGGGCGGCCCACATTACCAGAACGGTGGCCGCTAGCGCGCCCACGATATGCACCCCGGCGGCGATGAGCCCGTAGCGAACTCCGGCGCCGAGG
>JANYJN010000468.1 GCA_025358475.1 Candidatus Solibacter sp. | reverse complement strand
CAGCGGCATCGCCACCGCGAACCGGCACCACGATCTTGACCAGCGAGGTGTCGCTGCGGTGGTACCGGATGGAGTCGGCGATCAGCCAGAACTTGGCGGCGAATTCACCGGCGATGATGCGGTCATGGCTCTGATACCAGTACACCGTCACGCTCTTCTCCTCGCCGCGGGCGGTAAGATACCGGTTGATCCGGATCGGTTCGGCCCGGCCCGGAACCGCGACCTCAATCGGCCCGGACTCGATTGGCTCATAACCGTTTCCCGGCAGGCAATTCTTCGGCGAGTGGGGAGCCTGCCCGTAGCGTTGCGTCTTGAAGAACGCGATAAACAGGTAAACGTTGGCGTCGCGCGCGGGGCTGAGATAGATCCGGTTCAGTGTGTCGTCAGCCTTCAGAACATCCAGCGTTTCCTGCTCAATCTTGACGTCTTTGTACATCTGCCAGCCGGCGATATCGGTCGGGAAGCCGGCCAGTGGCGAAGTTGGCGGAGCGCTTTCGGCGCGCAAAGCGACGGCGTAAAACACAATCCCCTGAAGGATCAGGATCACGGTTGCGATACGTGCGTACTTGTTGTTCAGAAAGTTCACCGGCTCCTCCTGGCTGTCACGAAATTCGACCCACGCACCAGGATCTGGTGCCAGACGATGAGGATGACTAGTGACACCATGAAGATCACCCAGCCCTCGGCTTCATGAAAAAACCCTTCGGCGAGTTCCGCTTTCACCTGGGTCATGATGCCCGTAATGGTGACGCGGCTGGCGTTGGCAACGATGGCGATGGGAATGGTGGAAAAGAACAGGACTACGCGCAGCCAGGTTCTGCGCTCGAAAAAGTACCCGTATACCAGGGATAGAAACGTCAACGAGAGCAGCGAGCGGATGCCGCTGCACGCATCCACCACGGAAAGCTTTTGATTCGGCAGTTCCAGAACGTTGCCTTCGCGCAGTACCGGAATGGAGAGCACGGTGAGCGCGCCATCGGCAAGCTGGCTGGCCAGAATTTGCAGCTTGAAGGTGGCCGCGCTATAAATCACCGCGGGAATCGGGACCATGAAAAAGAGCAGAAAGAGCGGAAACGCGAGCTTTTTCAGCATGACGTTGCCGCCCAGCGTCCAGACGATGCCGACCAGCGTGACGACGAACGCTATGCGCGCCGTGAACAACTCGGCGCCCAGGGTGGCGAGAACGAGTTGGAACCCGCCCCAGGCCACCACCACCAGTCCCCACCAGTTGGGCTCCGGCTGGACCGCGGCCAATTCCTCGCGGCGCTGCCAGATGATGTAGCCGGCGATCAGCGGAACGAAGAATCCGTGACCCATGTCGGGATCGTTGTTCCATTGCCGGACCAGCGCTCTCAGTACCGGCGCATAGCAGGCGACCAGCAGCGCGCCGAACCAGGCGATACCGGCCCACGGCAACTTGTTTTTCGATGGGGCTTCCAACACCGGCGTCATAGGAGCTTCACTGACGAACTATGGCTATCATACCAACCCGGTCAAGCCGCGCGGCTGGCCGAGGGTTGGCAGCGTCGAAAAAGTATCCTCGAGGCTTGGTGGGGCGGACCCCAGGGGGCCGCCACACGAGAAAAACGAGTGCCATTCGGATGACCGGCCGGCTGCCAGCCCTCCGGTCCCGGAGGATGCCCCTGCTTCGCTGCCCCACGACGTCTGCTATGTTGAAAACAATGTCCCATATGCTCGAAGAGATCCGGCAGCAGCCGGAAGCGCTGGAGCGCACCCTGTCCGCCGAATTGCGCGGCGTAGAAAAATTTAAGCGGCTGGTGGAAAAGCAGCGCCCGCGCCTGGTGGTCCTGGTGGCCCGCGGCACCAGCGACAACGCCGCGCTGTTCGGCCGTTACCTGCTGGAGATCACCACCGGCATCCCGGTCTCCCTGGCCGCCCCCTCCGTCACCACCCTTTACGAAGCGCGCATCGACTATCGCGATGCCCTGGTAGTCGGGATCTCGCAATCTGGCGAATCCACCGATACCAATCTGGTGCTGGAGCGCGCGCGCCGCCAGGGCGCGCTCACCCTGGGCATCACCAACGAGAGCGGGAGCGCCATGGCCCGCATCGCCGAGCATGTTTTCCTGGTGCGCGCCGGCCGCGAAAAAAGCGTCGCCGCCACCAAAACCTACACCGGCCAGATGCTCATGATGTACCTGCTGGCCTATGCGCTCGGCGGCGGGATCCGCATCGCCGACCTGGAGCGCATCCCCGACGTGGTCCGCGACACGCTGGCGCTGGAGCCAGAGATCGACGCCCTCAGCGAGCGCTACCGCTTTATGCGCCATGCCGTGGTGGTGGGGCGCGGCCTGAACTATTCCAATGCCTTCGAAATGGCGTTGAAGCTGATGGAAACCTGCTACGTGGTGGCTGAGCGCTTCTCCTCAGCCGATTTCCTGCATGGCCCCATCGCCCTCGTCGAACCGAATTTCCCGGTCTTCGCGTTCGCCCCTTCCGGCAAAACGTGGCCGTCGATGGGTGAAACGCTCACCAAATTGCAGGCACTGCAGGCCGAGATCGTCGCCATTACCGACTCGGGAAACCGCGAAGTGGATCGGCGCGCCACCAGGGTCATCCGCCTGCCGCGCCGCGTCAAGGAGGTCCTGACGCCGATCCCGTATATCGTCCCCGCGCAGATTTTCGCCGCCTGTCTGGCCGTGCACAAGGGCCTCGACCCCGATAAGCCGCGCACGCTCACGAAAGTGACGCTCACTTTGTAGAGCGCCCGCGAAGGGCCTTGCAGGTGGATCGGACGGTTCGCTATGCTGGCCCCATGATGAAAATGATGCTGTTGGGTTTGACCCTCGGAGCGATGGCCTACGCTGCTTCGAGTGTGTATGATTTCACACTTAGTTCCATTGATGGCGCGGCCACGCCGCTCTCGTCCTTCAAAGGCAAGGTAGTGCTGCTGGTCAACGTGGCCAGCAAATGCGGCTTCACGCCGCAGTACGCCGGCCTGGAGAAACTCTACGAGGCTTACAAAGATAAGGGTTTCGTGATTGTGGGCGTTCCAGCGAACGATTTCGGCGCGCAGGAACCGGGCTCCAACGAAGAGATCAAAACGTTTTGTAACCGTAACTACAACGTCACATTCCCGATGATGGGCAAGGTCTCGGTCAAGGGCGCGAACATGACGCCGCTATATCAATATTTGACCGGCAAATCGGCCAATCCCAAAACTGGCGGGGAGATCAAATGGAACTTCACCAAGTTCCTGGTCGACAAGAAAGGCAATGTAATCAATCGTTTCGAGTCGGCAGTCACGCCCCAAGCGGCCGAATTGGTTAAGGCCGTAGAAGCTGCGTTAGCGCTATAGGATTTGGCCCCACGCCGGCCGGCGTTTTTTCTCGGTCGGAATCCCTCCGAAATGCGTCTATAGAGGTAGACAAAAATGGAGGAATCGATGGATACTGCGCTCGCTCGGCTTCGCGCCAAGACAGATCACGACTTATGCACCCTGATTGCAAGGCAACTGCACCGCTCCCGTCAGCTCGCCGCTCGGGGCGCTTTCCACGATGCGGCGAAGGAATTTTTGACAGCTAAGGCCCTCCTGGCGGTTGCCGGCATTCCCCCGGTGGAGCGCGCCCGCCTGGAACGCCTCATGCACAAAGTCCGGCAAACCATCGAACTCCCCATTAGCGCGATGGCATAGCCCAAAACGGTTCGCTCCGGCCCCTACCCCTCGCTTTTGTTTGCTGGCCTCTTGAGTGCACTCTGGGTTACCCTAAGCTCTCAAGGACAAAACATTGCCAAAGGCCAAAATCAGCGCACTCGGCTGCTATACACCGCCGCGAGTGCTTACCAATCAAGATCTGGAAAAGCTAGTCGACACGAACGATCAATGGATTATGGAGCGCACGGGCATCCGTGAGCGCCACATCGCCGCCCCGGAGATGGCTACCTCCGACATGGCGATCCAAGCCGCGCGGTGCGCGCTGGCGCAACGCGGCGTGGACGCGACGGAGATCGAAGCAATCATCGTCTGCACGGTCACGCCCGACCACCTGTTCCCCTCCACCGCCTGCCTGGTGCAGAACGGCATCGGAGCCAAGGGCGCCTGGGGTTTCGATCTGATCGCCGCCTGTTCCGGCTTTTTGTACGGTCTCAACGTGGGCGCGAACCTGGTGATGGCCGGCACGCATAAGAAGGTGCTCGTGATCGGCGCCGACACCATGAGCCGGATTATCGATTACACGGACCGCGCCACCTGCGTGTTGTTCGGCGATGGCGCGGGCGCCATGCTCATCGAGCCTGCGGCCGACACGGACGACGACGCCGGGTTTATCGATTTCTTGGGCGAGATCGACGGCTCCGGAGGCGACTTCCTGAAGATGCCTGCGGGCGGCAGCCGGCTGCCGGCTTCCCATGAGACGGTGGACCAGCGGCTCCACTACGTGCACCAGGCAGGCAGCCAGGTGTTCAAGTACGCGTCGCGCAAGATGCACGAAACCTGCCGCGAGCTACTGGAGCGTAATCACCTCAAGGTGGAGGACGTGGGCATCATGATTCCTCACCAGGCCAACAAGCGCATCATTATTGCGGCCGGAGAGCGGCTGGGAATCGCGCCGGAGCGCGTGATGATCAACATCGAACGCTACGGCAATACCACGTCGGGTACCGTGCCCCTGGCAACCCGGGATGCCATCTCGGAAGGGCGTCTGAAAAAAGGCGACCTCGTGTTGTTTGCCGCGGT
>JANYJN010000435.1 GCA_025358475.1 Candidatus Solibacter sp. | reverse complement strand
GACAGCAACGCGTCCTTCGTGGACGACTTGGGCGCCGATTCGCTTGATATCGTCGAACTGGTAATGGCTTTTGAAGAAGCCTTCGAACTGGAAATCCCGGACGAAGATGCCGAGAAGATCACCACGGTCAAAGACGCGGTGGAATACATTGAAGGCAAGACGACCAAGAAATAGTCTTTAGGCCGGACCGGGGAGAAGAGTTTTGTCACGAAGAGTCGTAGTGACCGGCGTCGGACTGCTGACGCCGTTGGGGATTGGAACCGAAGTATCCTGGGCTGCCATTCTTGCTTCTAAGAGCGGCATCGCGGGGATTACGGCGTTTGACGCCACAGCTTTTTCCTGCCGAATCGCGGGAGAAGTCAAAGGTTTCGATCCGGGCAACTATATCGAGAAGAAAGAAATCAAGAAGATGGGGCGCTTCATCCAGTTCGCCATCGCGGCGGCGGAATTCGCCCTGAAGGATTCGGGGTTGAAGGTGACGCCCGATATCGCCGAAAACGTCGGCGTCTACATCGGCAGCGGGATCGGCGGCTTTGAGGTCATCGAGCGCGAGCATCGGAACCTCCTGGAACACGGGCCGCGGCGCATTTCGCCCTTTTTCATTCCCGCGACCATCATCAATCTGGCGTCCGGGTATGTGTCGATCAAGTGCGGCGCCAAGGGACCGAATTCGGCCACCGCGACGGCGTGTACCACCAGCGCCCACTCGATCGGCGATTCGTTCCGCATGATCCAGCGCGGCGACGCCATCGCCATGATCTGCGGCGGCACGGAAGCGGCGGTCACGCCCATGGGCATCGGCGGGTTTGCGGCCATGCGGGCACTCTCCTCGCGCAATGACGAGCCCCTCCGGGCGTCGCGCCCGTGGGACAAGGATCGCGACGGCTTCGTAGTGGGCGAAGGAGCCGGGATTTTGGTGATCGAGGAATTGGAATTCGCCAAGGCGCGCGGAGCCAGAATCCTGGCGGAAGTGGTGGGTTACGGGATGAGCGCCGATGCGTTCCATGTGACTGCGCCGCCGCCCGACGGCGACGGAGCGTTCCGCGTCATGCGCAACGCCATCAAGGATGCCAAACTGGTTCCCGAGCAAATCGATTACATCAACGCGCACGGCACGTCCACCGATGTGGGCGACCGCGTGGAGACCGTGGCGATCAAACGCGCCTTCGGCGACCACGCCTACAAGGTGGCGGTGAGTTCCACCAAGTCGATGACCGGGCACCTGCTCGGCGGTGCCGGTGGAATCGAGGCGGGTATCACCGTGCTCGCCATCCGCGATCAGGTGGCGCCGGCCACCGTCAACCACGATTGTCCGGATCCGGACTGCGACCTGGATTATATTCCCAATCAGGCGCGTCCCATGAAGATCGACAATGCGCTATCGAACAGTTTCGGCTTTGGCGGCACCAACGCCTGCCTGATTTTCAGGCGTTATGCAGAATAGTTAGTAACCGCTCCTTGACGGTCGCGGCTCGGTTACGAAGCACGCTGCTCCAATCCGAGCCGCGACCGTCAGGGAGCGCTTACGTATGAAAATTCTGGTAGCCATCAAACAGGTTCCGGCGCGGGATTCGCAGTTGAAGATCGCCCCCTCGGGACGCTGGATTGCGGAAGACGATCTCACCTACGAGATCAACGAGCCCGATGCATACGCTCTGGAAGCGGCTCTCCAATTGAAGGAGAAGCACGGCGGCGAAGTGGTGGCGCTGTGTCTCGGACCTGCGCGCGCCGCCCAGACCATTCGGGAAGCGCTGGCCAAAGGCGCCGACCGGGGCATCCATATCGAGGCCGAAGATCCCGGCGTTTACGATCCCCTGGCGGCGGCGCGGCTGATGGCGGCGGCGCTCCGCGCCGAAGCTCCCGACCTGGTGCTGACCGGCCTGCAGAGCGACGATCTGGGTTACGGGCAGACCGGCCCCATCCTGGCGGAGTTGCTGGGCCTGCCGCATGCCACGCTGATCATGGAGGTAGAGAAACTCGAGGGCGGAATCCGCGTCAAGCGCGAACTGGAGGACGGCTGGTTCCAGCATGTGGAGATGCCGCTGCCGGCGCTATTGGCCATTCAATCGGGTATCAGCAAGCTCCGCTACGCCACCCTGATGGGCATCAAGAGGGCTAAGACGAAAGAAGTCAGGCGTTTGACGCCCGCGGAACTGGGCGGCGGAGAGGGCGCGGCCAGCATCCGCCTGGACCGCGTTTACCTGCCCCAGCGCGCCAAGCATACCCAGCTCTTCGAAGGTAGCCCGAAGGAAGCCGCCGCCCAACTCGTGGAAAAGCTTAAATTCGAGGCGCGCGTCATATGAGCATCCTCGTCGTAATGGAGCAGCGCGGCGGTGTGTGGAACCGCATGTCCTTTGAAACCCTGGCCGGCGCCCAACAATTGGCAGGGGAACTCAACACCACCGCCAGCGCGGCCGTGCTGGGCCAGGGCAACGAGGCCCTGGCGGCGGAACTGGCCGGCAAACAGCTCGAAAAGCTCTACCTCGTGGAACATGAACTCCTCAAGGAGTACACGCCGGACGCCTACACCGCGGTGCTCGGCCAGTTGCTGGCGCAGGTGAATCCGGAGTACGTGCTGCTGCCCCACACCTACCAGGTCCGCGATTTTTTGCCCAAGCTGGCGACGGCCCTGGGTACCGTGGCGGTGAGCGATGTGGTGGCCCATCGCGTGGAAGCGGGCGCTGTGGTGCTGGTGCGCCAGTTGTTCCAGGGCAAAGTGAATTCCGACGTGCGGTTCACTGGCGCCGCGCCCCACTTCGCTTCCCTGCAGGCCGGAGCCTACCGCGCGGACCGGGTGCTGGAAGGCTCCCTACTGGTGGAGAAGTTCACACCCGCCATCGCGGCGGGCGACGTGCGCACCAGGCCGCTGGAGCGCTTCCGGGAATCGGCGCGCGCCGTGGATCTGAGCGCGGCCGATCTCATCGTCGCGGTGGGCCGCGGCATCAAGGACGCTGACAATATCGCGCTCATCCAGGAACTGGCCAACGTAATGGGCGCGGAACTGGCTGCGTCGCGGCCCATCTGCGATGCCGGTTGGCTCCCCATGGAGCGCCAAGTGGGCAGCTCGGGACAAACCGTGGGTCCCAAGTTGTACATGGCCGTTGGCATCTCCGGTGCCATCCAGCACCTGGTGGGGATGAAGGGGTCCCGCATCATCGTAGCCATCAATAAAGATCCGAATGCCCCCATATTCGAAGTTGCCGACTATGGGATTGTCGGCGACCTGTTCCAGGTGGTGCCGGAACTGATCGAAGCGTTCAAAAAGGCGAAATAGCCGGGCTGCCGAGGCAGGCGGGGCGGGGTACCCTCTGGGTCGCCCTCGCGGCCCTGCCGTACCAAGTACTTTGTAAAGAATTGTAAATTGCGGCGCTGATTTGACATTGGGTCGCGAGTCCCGCTATACTTTCCACTCCGCTCCCACATGCCCCCCTGTTCAATCTCTGCAACTTTTGGGGGTGATTCTGCGTCCTATCCATCTGAACTATTACGTATTGCGTACTCATCGAGAGTGAATATGAAACCCAAGACATCCCCCTACCGCAAAATTCTGGAGCAGAAGGCGGAGGAAGTTCGAAACAGCATGTCCGCCCAGAAAGCGGCCCAGGTGGTATCCCGGCTGGATGTTCCGTCGGACGAGGGCGACCTGAGCCAGCACCACCACGAAGAGTGGATTTTCCTCAACCGCAACTCCATCGACATGAAATTGTTGCGTGAGATTGCCGACGCCCTGCACCGCATGGATGTCGGACAGTACGGCGTGTGCCCGGAGTGTGAAGAGCCCATCTCGGCGAAGCGCCTGAACGCGGTGCCGTGGGCGCGCTATTGCGTGACCTGCCAGGAGCGGATCGCCGCCCGGATTGCCGACGGCGAGGTCATCGACCAGTTTCAGGAAGCCAGCCGATGACGCTGGCGGGTCTCACTCTGGTGGATCTGCGCAAGTTGGCTATTCGCAAACAATCCAAGATCCGCTTCGTCTTGCAAAACGGCATGGAGTGCATCGTTTCCGAGGATGGTATTGCGCGCGTGCCCGCCCTGAAAACCGTACCGGAGTTCAACCTGGAACAGGAACTCGCCTCCGCCACAGCTTTCGTCGTGGAAGCCGTGATTCCCGCCGGAATGAAGAACCCGCCCAAGCCGAAGCCCGTATCGATGGGACGCCCGGAATTGGCCGCCATGGCGCTGGATTTGCTGGCCGCCGCGGCGCCGCACGACCAGCACGACGAGGAGTAACGCCCCCAAATCACCCCTTGCCCTGTTCTCCCCCCGCACATGCGGCCTGGGCACCTGCTCGCCGCCGGTCAATAGTTGTACAATGAGTAGGCCGTTCGTAACTACTGTTTTGTTTTGCTCGCCCGCGAGGGTTTTTTGGGGGATGGAATGGACAAACCGGCGCAAAATATCCAAGATAGCTTTCTAAACAATGCCAGGAAGGACAAGGTTGTCCTGACGATCTACTTGATGAGCGGAGTCAAGCTCTCCGG
>JANYJN010000427.1 GCA_025358475.1 Candidatus Solibacter sp. | reverse complement strand
TGATCAGAAACATGGTGAGGGGAAGCACCACGGTCAACTTCTCCCGAACGCGCTGCATGGCTTCGTACTGGCCGCTCCAGGCGAACGAATACCCGGATGGAAGCTTCACCTTATCGCGCAGAGTCTAACGTACGACGTCTGGCACGGGCACTCGCGCCCGCCGCATATCAGGAAGGCGGGCAACATGGGCACGCTGACCATCACGGACGCGGGCGTGTCGTTTGAGGAAACGTACAAGAATGGCACAAAGCCAAAGCATCCGCACGCGTGGCGCTGGAACTACCAGGACATCCAGCAACTGAAGATCGCTTCCAAGTCTCTGACGGTTTTGACATACAGGGACAATAAGTGGAAGCTGGGGGCCGACCGCCAATACGAATTTCACTTGGTAGCGGATAAGACGTTCGAAGACGCCTATCAACTTCTCAAGGGCCGCCTGGACCAACGCCTCGTGGCGGCCATTCCCGACCAGCTCTCAAACATTCTGTGGGAGATCCCGGTGAAACACCTGCTGCGATTTGGCGGAGATGAAGGGGTGCTCCAGGTTGGCACGGACGCGATCGTCTACAAGTCGGCGGACAGGGCTGAATCGCGCACCTGGCGGTATGAGGATATTGAGAACATCAGTAGCTCAGGGCCGTTCGAGTTGACGATCACCACCTTCGAGCGCGCCAAAACGCATTATGGAAATCTTAAAGGCTTTAATTTTGAGCTCAAACAGCGGTTGGAAGAGGCTCGGTACAACGATTTGTGGTTGCGGTTGAATCAATCGAAAGGCCTCAAAGTCCTGAATTCATACCGGGGTGCCGTGGAAGCCCGATGACCTTCATATTGCGCTGATGAGATTATGGGTAGCGGCTGAAAGTGGGTTGATGGGCGGCTTGGCCTACCGAAGTGGGTAATAGTTAACAGTCGAAGCGGTAGAAAAGGATGATGTTGGGATAGATTCTCATCGGGCGCGGCTCGGCCGATATCACGCTGTTTCCGGCTGCGCCTCGTATCGTGAGTGCAATATGGATTTCTTGGAGCACAACTGGTTTTACATACTGGTCCTGGCGTTATTCGTGGGAATGCACCTGACTGGTTTCGGGTGTGGGCGTCGCTGGAGGCGCATACACAAAACCGGCGCTGGGCGGCACACCGCACCGAAACGGGCCGCCGGGGTTGGCACGGTATCGCCGGGGATCCGATCCCGAAACCGCTAACGACGGGCCAGTTGATCTAAACTCTAAGTAGGAGGGACATGCCTATGGGACGTGCACGCCAGTTAGCCTTATTTGCTATCGCCGTTATGGCTCTCGCCGCCGGATATGCCGGGTGGCGAGCATACCAACGGACTCATCCGGAACAGTGCTACGCCTGCCAACGACCGATTCATGCGCATTCGAGGACTGTCGCAACGGCCAAGGGCGGTTCCAGACTATTCTGCTGCCCGGCATGTGCCCTCTCGGAGCAAAGGCAGGAGGGCAAGGCGGTACGGGTTACGGAACTGACCGCAGTTAATTCCGGGGCTAAACTGTCACCGAACGACGCCTACGTGGTTAAAGGTAGCGACGTGAACATGTGTGCTCATGCCCATGAGATGATCGATGCCGACAAGCGCGCTGCCGACGTACATTACGACCGGTGCGCTCCAAGCATCCTCGCTTTCGCTCAAGAGCGCGAAGCGATTCAGTTCTCGCGGGAACACGGCGGGACGGTTCTCCCGTTTCGAGAAATCGCAGCCTCATACGCGAAGTAGGGCCGCGGAGATCGCCTGCCGTCTCAATCGCGGCAGTACGCTTTCAGGGCTGCCCCAAATGAGGCAGCTTTCAGCGGCAATGACTTCCATATCTCTATTGTTCTATCTGGCTCAAGCCATCGGTATAGACTGTGGCAGCCAGTGTGCAAAGAACATATCAGAAGCGATTCAGCTCTCATCGAAAGGATGGACAAGACTTATGACGAAAGTAGCCTCGATTCTCTTTGCGGGTGCTCTCATGGCGAGCGCCGCGCCCCAAACGTTCACCGGGGTAATCACCGACACGATGTGCGGCAAAGACCACGCCATGATGAAGGTCTCGCCCGACTCCAAGTGCGTTGTCGAGTGCGTAAAGAGCGGCAAGAACAAGTACGCTTTCTTTGATGGCAAGAACGTCTACGTACTCAGCGACCAGAAGACTCCCGAGCAGTTCGCGGGCAAGAAGGTAACCGTGACCGGCACTCTGTACGAGAAGACAAAGATCTTGAAGATGGACTCGATCGCCGCGGCGGGCAACTCACCAGCACCGGCGCACCAACACTAATACACTAATGTTGGCATCGATGTGGGGCAGGTGGCCAACCAAGCGGTCCGGCTGAGGTGGCGGCGACGTTTGCTGCCATTTGACGGTCAGCTCTGAGGGTCGTCGCCCGCTTCGGCGCGATCTCGTTTCAGCCCGAACTTTTCCATTCGATAGATCAGTGTCTTGCGGCTGAGGTCGAGGTACTGGGCTGCGTGGGTCTGGTTCCAGTTGAACTTCTCAAGCGCACGAACGATCAGTCCCTTCTCGACGGCTTCCAGGCTGATACCGTGGGGC
>JANYJN010000383.1 GCA_025358475.1 Candidatus Solibacter sp. | reverse complement strand
GAATTTGGGGTAATCGTTGAGCGTGCTCCCGTAGGAAAAGGAATAGAGCCAGTATGCCCCCGTGGGGTCGGAAGTCTGGGAGATGGCGATGCACTCGGAGTAGGGAGCGGACACCCCGCCGAGTTGAGTAACGATAAAGCGATCGGCGAGCTTATCGTACTGGGCTACCACGTCGCCGCCGTTGCTGGTGGCACAGCCATTGCCGCTACCGAGCGGGGACCACAGGGAGCTCAGGGTGAACGGCCCCGCGACCTGCGCTCCGCTCTTGGTGTAAATGGCATACCGTGAGTTGACGGTTTGCAGGATGTGATTCGGTCCCACCGCCATGTTGGTGTCCGGGGGCGCGGAGCCGCTTGCTCCCACGCCAGGAAAGCGACTGCCCCCGCTGGCGTTGACCAGGGGTTCGGCCGAGGTCTGCACGACGTCATCCTGCTCCCCGTTGGCTTCGTGGTTCGGCAGAGGCTGGGGTTTGTGAGTTTTGCGGTCGTTTGGCTCAGAATCGTCGTGTCCGTCGCGGAGGGGGCGCGAAACCGCCACTTGGGCCGGGGACATCACCGTGGGAGCCGCGGTCTGAGCCGCGGCAACTGCCCCAGCCAGCCAGATCGAGGCGAGACCTGCTGCGAATACGGACGACAATTTCATGGAAACCCCCCTAAGTTAGTAAGCGGTATTCGGCGATGTGTGCCGGCTGCACCAGATTCTCCCCAGAACCTGGCGAATAACGTTACTGGGACCGCTAGTATTGGACTGTTGGAAGTATAGTTTCCGAAAATGTGGAAGTCAAGGCTTAACCATGATCAGCAGCGAGAAACATGGTTAGACTCCGAACCCAAAAAAAGGCCCCGCTACCTTTACGATAGCGGGGCCTCCCTGCACTAGGATTTAGAAGCTGAATCTGAGAGCCAGTTGCAGGATTCGCTCTTCGCGCCAGTTATTAGGCTGCCCGAAGTTGCGGTTGGTGCTGGAGATTGTGCCGCCTGGATTGTCAGCGGAAAATCCGGTGTTGATGCCCCAGATCTGGGGATGGTTAAACAGGTTGAAAACCTCGCAGCGGAGAGCTACCTTAATGGTTTCCGTGATGGCGAGGTTCTTGATCAAGCTGGCGTCAACGTTGCGGATGCCCGGCATGCGGAGCGCGTTTCTCCGGAGGCTACCGTACTGACCATCCAGCGGACGCTGGAACGCGGCCGGATTGATCCACCGCTGCTTGTTCTGTCCCGCATAGGGGTCGCCGACTAGATCGGCGTACTGGCCGCCCGAATCCACCCCCTTGGTATCTCCGTTGGAGCTGATGGAGATGGGCTGCCCCGATTGGGCCCGGAAAATGCCGGTGACTTCCCAACCATTGACGACCGTCTTGACCAACGCCCCGCCGCCCTTGACTTTCGGAAGGTCGTAGATAACGTCGGTGGTGAATACGTTCGGCAGGTCGTAACCGGCCAAGGCATAGTTCTGGCGCATGTTGAAGGGGTTGATGATGTTATCGGAGTCGTTGTCCACAATGTCCATGGCCTTCGACCGGGTGTAATTAAAGTTGACCGCTACGCTGTTGGCGAAGCGCCGGCTCACGCGAACCATCATCGCGTTGTAGCGTGAGTAAGAGAGTGTTTCGACAGCCGTCAAGCTGCCCCAGCCGTAATATGGACGGAGAGCGTCGTTCTTGTAATTGACGGATTGGGACAGGTTCGGGTTAGTCACAAAGGTGTTCGCCGCTACGGCATTTACCTTTCGCTGATCCATCAGGTGTATTGAGTGGTTGCCGGAATAGGAGACGTCCAGCGAGAACCTGCCGGGTAGCTCCTTTTGGACTCCGACGTACCACGAATAAATGCTAGGCATCGTGTTGTCCACGGGCCAGACGTTCAACCCAGGCGGCGTGATCTGCGGGGTGCCCGCCGTCACGCTGGTATCGATATTGGCCACGTTGCCGTAGAGCGCCGAGGCGTTGCTTGCGTTCGGCCAACCTCCGCCGGCGCCGAAGTTGAAGTTGTTCTGGCGAAGGCGTTCGTGGAAAACACCAAAGCCCGAGCGAATAGCCATCTTCCCGTTGCCGAAAACGTCGTAAGCAAAGCCGATTCGCGGTGCAAACAGGTTCTTGGCCGGGGAGAATCCTCGAGGCACGCCGGAGCACGGGTCGCAGACCAGGCCCAGCGGCGACAGCGCCGTCATCGGGTCGCCGACAAGCTTGCCGCTATTCAAATCGATGACCGGGCGTTTGCC
The DNA here is from genome assembly GCA_025358475.1 of Candidatus Solibacter sp. GTDB lineage: Bacteria > Acidobacteriota > Terriglobia > Bryobacterales > Bryobacteraceae > Solibacter. The sequence goes on along the minus strand of JANYJN010000383.1, from coordinate 1,730 downwards.
GGCGTTATATTTCGTGAGATCCACGGTGTAGAGCTTCCAGGTGCCTTCGCCGCCGGGAGTGCCTCCCCGTGTGACGGTAAAGGTTGGGACCATGTGCTCAAACCGAATGCCGTACTCCACCGTCAAGCGCTTGCTCACCTTCCAACTGTCCTGGGCATAAGCCTCATAGGCCAGGAAGCGGAAGTATGGATAGATGGCCGCATTGTTCTGGCTGAGGCTCTGGAAGTTCCCCAGCATCAGGTTGGCCAGACCGCTGCCCGTGTCCAACGGCATCGCAGCGGAAGAATTGAAATTGATGCTCGGGGTCATCGGCCAGGTGGCAGTCTGCTTCTTGTCGTCGCGAGTGTAGGAGAAGCCGAATTTTAAAACGTGCGATCGCTTCACAAACGTGACGTTTTCGGTGAAGGCGTAGTCCTTGCCATCGTTGTGCCAACCCGGGTTGCCGAGGCCCCAGCCAATGGGAGACGCCTGCACGTCGGGAATCGAGTTGGTCAGGTTAGCATTCGGATAGAGCTGAGTGAAGGCCGCGCCGAGCTTATTCCGATCGAGCGGATTGTCACCAACTATCGATAGCGATTGCGACTGGTGGTTGTAGGACAGGATGGTCTCGGCTGCCAGGGTGGGAGTGAACGTAGTCACGAGATTCCACGACCAGGAACTGCCCGGCTTCGGCCGCATTTGCGGTTGGATCGGGAAAGGTTCGCCGGTCCAGATCCCGTTCTCGTTTTGCTCTTTCTGGTAGTCGTTCACCCAGCGGAAGAAGGCGTTCATCTTGCTGCTGATCGCGTAGTCGACGCGGAGCAGGTCCTGGTTCTTCCACAGCCGGCTGGGATTGTTGTAGAAGTAGCGGGCGTATCCCGGGTTCGGCGCGGCCGGGAGGGTCGCATAACCGGGGATTCCGGTATAGATTTTTAGCATATTGGCGCTCAGCGGCTGCCAAATCGATTGAGGAACCACGTTGTTAGCGAAGGGCACCCCGTCAATGATGTTACCGCTGCCGTCGCGCTTGATGCTCCCGGGCTGGAAGACCGTGCCGGTCTTGAACTGCGGGGCATACGTCATGTTGGTGGTAGTCAGGAATGCACTGAAATCTCCGCTCATGATTTTCGCGTTGGGGACGTCCGCGTATGCGCTGGAGGGCAGGACGCGGCGCGTCATCTCCCGGTTGTAGAAGAAGAACAACTTCTTGTTCTGCCTGGTGGAGAGTTTAGGTATGGGCACCCAGCCGCTGATATTGCCGCCGAACTGGTTGTAGCGCAGCTTCGGCGACAGGGTGTTGCACAACACGCACTTGGCGTCGAGCGCGTCATTGCGCAGATATTCGTATGCCGTGCCGTGGAACCGGGCGGCTCCGGACTTGGTTTGGACCGCGACGGCCATGCCTTCATTGCGGCCGTACTCTGCGTTGAAGCTGCTTTGCAGGACCCGGAACTCCGCAATGGAATCGATGCTGGGCTGGGTGTACTGCGACTGGTTATCGCCGACGTCCAGATTCGGGGACCCGTCCAGGTAGAAATTGTTCTGCGAACCGCGTCCGCCTAGGCCGTGGAACTGCGACACATCGTTGAAGTTCACATCGAAGTCGTTGCGGGCGCTGCTAGTCATGCCTGGTACGGTGTTCATCAGGGAGACCCAGTTTCGCCCGTTCATAGGCAACTCCGCGATCTGGATCCGGTCTACCAGGAACGCCTTTTCCATGGTGTTGCTTGTGACCAGAGCGGTGGTGTCCG
>JANYJN010000374.1 GCA_025358475.1 Candidatus Solibacter sp. | reverse complement strand
TGTCGCGGTCGGTTACGAGGTTGACACGGTCCACTTGTCCGTAGGGCTCAAAGAGCGAACGGATGGAAGATTCAGTTGCTGCGAAATCCAAATTGCCTACAAAGATGTTTTTCATATCGTCGTCTGTCTTTCAATCGTGCGGCTCGCCTCGGCAGATTTGGACCTCGGCTAGGACTCTCAAAAGGCTCTTTAAGTATAGCAGGACATTGGCAACGGACAGACGGCACCATGCGCTGGGCGTACGGCGGCATCCCTGGCTGCTATCTTTTGGTCTACGATACCTGCCACGCCGTCCAGTTACTTCACCGCGACGTCCCAGATCTTCTCGCGGCTCCACTTCCCTTCCGGCCCTTCCACTTCCAGGGTCAACCGTGTAGTCGCTGCCCTTGGCGTACCGGTGAATCGGGTTCTGCTCCGACGCGGTGCATGGAAAAATGCGCGTCACGGGCTTCAACAAGGAGGGCGAGATCTGGGAATTCGGCGCTTTCGGACCGAAGATGTTTATCCTCACCGGCTGCCAGGGACTTGGAGGTTCGCGGTATCTCCCGCCGGCCCCGCCTGAGCCAGGAAGCCGCGCCGCGTACTTAGGTTAATTGAAGTGTCACCTGTACCTGTATAATTTCACTTTTTGAATGGTCTGCCGCGGCGAGTGCAAGCGCACTCCGCTACCCGATTGCCCCTCTTCGGCGAGCTTCGCGAAATCGTAGCGCAGCACCGAATCGTCCCCGCCGAGCAAGCGCGTCACCACCCACTTGTCGTTCTCAAATCGCCCCGCCTCCTGTAGCGCTACGCTGGCGATGGGCGGCCCCGCTGTGGTGGGCGTGAAGCTGATTTGCAGGTTGTCGCCCGCCATCAGAAATTCGTCCGGCCCGGTCGCCATGAAAATGCCGTAACCGGTGATATCCGGCACTTCATTCGGATTGCGGAAACCGCGCGTCAGCCCGGTCGTGAGCGTATACCCGCCCAACTGGATGCGCTGCTCCGGCCGATTCTTATCCAACGACACGGCGGCGATGGTTCCCTTGCTCTGATGCTCCAGAATCGCCGGCGCCAGTTGCCCGAGTATTTCGTAAGCTGCCGAAATGGGCGAGGAGTCCAGCGCCGTGCCCTCGGTCAGGTTGTCGATGGCGAACGGCGAGTACCCCAGCGCCGAATGCGCGCCGATCGCGTAGAACGCGTTGGCCGCGCCCTTAACGCCGTCGAAAGATTCCGGCACGAACAGCGGATTTCCATTGCGTGCATACTGCGCCGTGATGCCGACGAAGTCCGGCAGGTAGATGTCCGGGCACAGCAGATCGATACGCGGCGCCCCGGCGCGCCAGATGTCGTGCATGTGCGCCTGCGGCCCGCCGCCCGGATAATCGCCCGGACCTTTGTCCTGGGGCTGCACGATCCACGCGTTGACGTACATCGGGATGTCGTACTCGCGCTTGCCCGCCTCGGCCACCGCGTTGAGATAGCGCGCGTAGTTCCACGCCATGAAGGTCTCGTCCGCCTTCTGCCCGGCGCCGAAAACCTGGGCCCAAGTGCCCGGCTTCAGTGGCCGCCCGTGCGCCGCCAGGTAGTCCAGCAGCGGGTTCGGCACCGCGCCCGCGAAAGCCTGGTTCGCCCCCGCCGAGCGGTCGCGCGAATCGCCCATCAGGCCGACCTCGTTCTCCACCTGCACCAGAATCACGCGCCGCGTGCTGTCCGTCTCCCGCACGTGGCGCATCAGCGCCGCAAAAGCGCGCGCGTCCGCCTTAGAATTGTTTTCGCTCAGCGTGGAGAGCACTTCCACGGTCTTGCCGCTGCCCACCTGCGCGCGCGGGAAGCGCTGCTGGTCCGCCTTCACCCACACCGGCACAAAACTGGACAACCCGTTCTTCCAACTCCCGAACCAGAGCAGCACCAGGCGAATGCCGGTCTGCCGCGCGCTGCGAATGGCATCATCCACCAGGTGGAAATCGTACTTGCCTTCCTCCGGCTCCGTCCAGTTCCAGGCCACCGCGGTGAGGACTGTATTCAAATGACCGCGCCGCGCCAGCGCCGGCCACACCGAGCGCATGGATTCCGTATCGGAAGAAATGGTGTTGTTCAACTCGCCGGCCAGCATCAGGAATGGCTTGCCGTCCACCATCAACTGCGTCGCTTGCCCACGCTTTTCCAGGTGGGGCAGTGGCTGGGCATAAGCCGCCGCAACCGCCAACGCATAAGCGCACACAACAATTGGGAATCGCATTTGGTGTGGAGTATAGCAGGCAACAATCGAATTTCGGAGTGGAATTGCGTTTTGGTGGGCGCGGGGTTGTAGCCGGCGAAGCACTCGGTGAAGGCGCGCGGGCGGTCGCCACGGTGCCCGCCAAAGCGCGCTGACACGCTATCATGGAATTCGTGAAGTAGCGGGAATTCAGCGTGATCCGGGCGCAACTGAAAATCAAAATCTTCGCCGACGGCGCCGACAAGCGTGGCATTCTCGACCTCTACAAGAATCCCTTGATTCAGGGCTTCACCACCAATCCCACGCTCATGCGTCAAGTGGGCATCGCCGATTACGAGGCCTTTGCCCGCGAGATTCTCGCCGCCGTGCCGGACCGGCCTTTCTCCCTGGAAGTCTTCTCCGACGATTTTGACGAAATGGGCCGGCAGGCCCGCAAACTGGCCGCCTTGGGAGCGAATGTCTACGTCAAAATCCCCATCACCAACACCAAGGGGGAGAGCGCGGCGCCCCTGGTCCGGCAACTCACCGGGGAGAACATCAAGCTCAACGTCACGGCCCTCATGACGGTGGAGCAGGTACGCACCGCGGCCGCCGCACTGGTGGGCAGCCCCAGCGCCTACATTTCGATTTTCGCCGGGCGAGTGGCCGACGCCGGGGTGGATCCGCTGCCCATCATGCAACAGGCGCTGGCCATCATGGCGCCCCAGCCGCAACTGGAGTTGATCTGGGCCAGTCCCCGGGAGATTTTCAACCTGGTGCAGGCCGACCAGATCGGCTGCCACATCATCACCATCACCCATGACCTGTTAAAGAAGCTGCCCAGCTTGGGTAAAGATCTGGAAGAATTCTCTCTGGATACGGTGAAAATGTTTCATCGCGACGCGCTCGCCGCCGGATACCGCTTCTAACGCTTACTCCCACCCCTGGTACGAAAAAAACCGCTAATCAAATGAGGCCGAAGCTAGCGCGCCGCCTCAAACCCCAGCCGCCAGCCCAACTTCTCCTCATCGAACCAGGAGATTTCCGCGCCAAACCAGCGCGTCTTCGCTTGAGCCTGGGCCTGTCCCTGAAAGCGCCCCGGATTGACCGCGGCCAGCACGAACGCGCACGGCCCTTCCCCATATCGCTCGATCCGCTCCGCCAGCCACGACTCGCCATTCAGCGGTTGCGCCAACACCACCGGCAGATTGCCTAATAACGCCAGGTACCCTTCGAAATTCCGGTCCACCTGCTTGATAGGCCGCGGCACGCCGTAAGCCTGCCGGTAGCGCGCGACGGCATCATCCAGATTGCGCACCGCAATCACCACGCGCGTCACCCCGCGGAACTCCCTTGTCACCGGTTTGCCCTGCGGGAACGCCCGTTTGTCGCGCCGCGTCCGGTCCTCAATCAGGAACGGGAAAAACGTGCCGCGCGTCTCCCCGCCTACGTCCGACGTCTCCCATTCCAGGCGCTCCCCGTCGGGACGCGTACGCCCGCTCCCTAGCGGCGCCGATACCGGGACGCCCGCTGCCTTCAGCCGGCTCACCTCCGCGGCCAGATTTTTGCACCGCATCGCCCAGGCGCAGGGACCCGCATTCTCCTGGAGAAATTTCGCCCACACGTGCCCCGCCACCGCCGCAGCCTCCGCGTGGGGCTGAATGCCCATCAATTCCAGGTACGATCCGTCCGGGAAACTCACCAGTGCCATTTCCGTCACATGGTTGCTGTGCGCTCCGCCGTAGATGCTGGCAATCCCCACGCTGGCGAGTTTCGCCCGCATCTGCTGGAGATCGCTTCCCGCAACGGTGACGTGATCGATTTTCGAATCGGCCGCGCAGAGCAGCACGGGCAGGGCCGCCCACCGCAGAAGACAACGCATCATGCCCTGATTGTACGGCTTCCCGGCGCACGCAAAAAAACCGCCGGCCTAGAGAGGCGCCGGCGGCTGAAGGCGCCCCTTAAGGGCGCACACGAAAACCATGAGCGGTCCCATCCTCCGAATCCATGCACAGGAAACCGCAGGTTCATCATCGCCCGGAATCGCTCTCCTGAACAGGTCCACTTGGACGGTTCGGTCCTAGGACTTTAGTTCTGATTCGCCGCCTGGTACCCGTCCGACCGCGATCACCGATACCGCCGGCCACGGGAAGTACCCGTCGATACGCCGCCACAACGGGACCAGCGTGTCAAATACCTTCAACTGGAACCTGCTGAACGATCTGCGCTTCAGCACCTGGCCATTGAAGCGCCAGCTGGGACGCGTCACCCGGTTGAAGTGCAGCATGCGTTCCACCTGAAATCCCGCCCCTTCCATGCGCGCCCGCAGTTGCGCCTCACTGTAACGGCGGTAGTGCCCCAGCACTTCGTCGAGCGTGCCGTAAGCCTTCTGATCCTGCGGCACCAGAATGATGGCGCGTCCGCCCGGCTTCAACGCCGAGAAGATATTGCGCAGCGCGTCCAGGTCGTGCTCCACATGCTCCACCACGTTGAGGCAGACCACGCTATCGAATGACCCGAGCAGCGGCTGGAAGTCCGCCGCATCGCACAGGTCGCACCGGCGGATCTCCAGGTTCGGCCGGCCGCGAAAGCGCACGCGCAGCCGCGCCATATGCTCTTCGTCGATATCGCTGGCCACGTAGATCTTCCGCCCGCGCGCCAGATGCTGCGTCATGTTGCCGATGCCGGCGCCCAATTCCAGCACGCGCGTCCCCACGAACGGCCGCACCGTATCCGCCATCCACCGGTTGAAGCGCTTTGTGCCCGCCAGGGAGTCCAGAATCTTCGCCCCCGGCTCCAGATAGATGTCCCGCGTGAAGTAGCCGCGCAGAATCACCCAGAGCGCGCTCACCGCGTCCAGGGCGCCGATCTTTTTGCCATCGTCGTAGGTGCGCCCGTAATAGCTGATCGGCACCTCGTAAATCGAGGCCTGCCGCTTGGCGAACTTGATGGTCAGTTCGGGCTCTATGCCGAAACGGTTGCTGCGGATCGGAATGCTGCGCGCCAGCGTTAACCGGAACGCCTTGTAGCAGGTCTCCATGTCGGTCAGGTTGAGGTCCGCCGCCATGTTGCACGCCGTAGTCAGTAAGTGGTTCGCCAGCGAGTGCCAGTAGTAGATGACGCGCCGCTCGCCCGAAATCAAGAACCGCGACCCGTATACCACATCAGCCTTGTTGGTTAGCAGCGGACCGAGCACCTTCGGATACTCGGCGGGGTCGTATTCCAAGTCGCCGTCCTGTATGATGCCGAATTCGCCCGCCGCGTGTTCCAGCGCCGTGCGGATGGCGGCCCCCTTGCCGGCGTTCACTTTGTGATGGAACACACGGATGCGTCCGGGATAACGCTCGGCAAGCTCATCCAGAATCTGCGGCGTGCCGTCGGTTGAGCCGTCGTCCACCGCCACAACTTCGGATGCCAGCCCCTCCGGCAGCGGCGCTTCGAGCGCGCGCAGAATCGACGCGGCCAGATACTCTTCTTCGTTGTACGCGGGAACCAGGATGGAAAGCAGGCGTGTGGTGGCCAATTACGGATTATCGCGCAGTCCGCCGAAGGAAATGGCGACCGGACGTTTCACAGCGGCGCCAGGACTGCGCTTCCTCGCCCACACCGCTGCGCGGTAGAATAGCAGCACACCCACCAGCGCGCCGTACATGGCCGGCAGCCGTATGTCGCTCTTCACCAGCCAGTAGTAGTGCACCACGCCCGCAATCCCGGTCACATAGATCAGGCGGTGCAGCAGTTGCCAGCGCTTTCCGCCCATCCGGCGGATCCATCCAGCGGTGGATGTAACGGCCAGCGGCAACATCAACAGAAACGCGGTGAAGCCCGCCGTGATGAACGGCCGCTTCGCCACATCCCTCAGCATGTCCCCCAGGTCGAAGAACTTGTCCAACCAGATGTAAGTGATAAAGTGCAGCGTCCCGTAAAAGAACGCGTAGAGCCCGATCATCCGGCGGAAGCGAATCAGGTCTGGCAAACCGAGCACTTTGCGCAACGGGGTCACCGCCAGCGTGAGCACGATGAAGCGGATGGTCCAATCGCCCGTATAACGCGTGATGAACTCGATGGGATTGGCGCTAAGGTTCTGATTCCAGGCCCGCCAGCAAAGCCAGAAAATCGGCGCGAGGCCGGCCGCGAACACCAGTACCTTGGTCCAGCGCTTCTTCAACATGCTAATAATTCTTCTTGAGATCCATCCCGTTATACAGGCTGGCCACCTGGTCGCCGTAGCCGTTGAACATCAGGGTCGCCCGCTTGCGGAATTCGCCCAGCCGCCGCTCACTCCCCTGGCTCCACCGCGGATGGTCCACCCGCGGATTCACGTTGGAGTAGAACCCGTACTCGGGCGGATTGGTTAGATTCCACGAGGTGGGCGGCTGGCTACCCACCAGGCGGATCTTGACGATCGATTTGACGCTCTTGAACCCGTACTTCCAGGGCAGGATCATGCGCACCGGCGCCCCATCCTGCGGCGGCAGCGTCTCGCCGAACATGCCCGTGCACAATAGCGTCAACGGATGCATGGCTTCGTCCAAGCGCAACCCTTCGACGTAGGGGAACTCCAGGCCGGCCGCGTGCGGCATCTGCCGCCGGTCGAAGAATGTCTCGAACGCCACATATTTTGCCTTCGAGGTGGGTTCCACCTTGTTGAGCAGCGCACTCAGCGAATATCCTACCCACGGCACCACAATCGACCAGGCTTCCACGCAGCGATGCCGGTACACCCGCTCTTCCAGCGGCGCCAGCGACAGAATCTCTTCCATGGTGAACTTGCGCGGCTTGTTGCACAGGCCTTCCACGCTGACCGCCCACGGCGCGGTCTTGAAGTTCTGGGCGTTCTCCGACGGCTGGCTTTTATCCGTGCCGAACTCGTAGTAATTGTTGTAGGTGGAGACGTCCTTATAGGAGTTCTGCTTCTCGTCCACCGTGTACTTGCTCTTCTGCACGTTGGGCAGTTTCGTCCCGGCCAGCGCCTGCGCCGAGGGCGACAACAACTCCCGCGCGCCCAGGAACGCGGCCGGCACCCCGGCCAGGAAGTTGCGCCGGTTCATGTAGATACGCTTCGGCGTGATCTCGGAATAGCGAATATCGGCAGGCTTGCGGATCAGCATCTCTTTCCCTCCACTCTATGCCTGTGGGATGCAGCTTGAACTCCGCCGGTTGCAATTTTCAGGTGCTAACCGGCACTCTATTCACCGCAGAGACGCAGAGAACACAGAGGAAGCGCAGAGGAAACCGAAGCCAGGGCGAGGTAAAGCCAGCCGCCCTGTGCTCGCTCCAGCACTCCTCAAATGTGTTCTCTGCGCTTCCCTCTGCGCTCTCTGCGTCTCTGCGGTGAATACGCATCTCACGGCCGCAGAATCACCCGGTGAATACGCATCTCACGGCCGCAGAATCACCTTCATCAGGTTCGCCTCGTGCCGGTACAGCCGGTCGAACCACGACGCGCCCTCCGCCAAGGGCGCCACCGCGCTGATCAGCGGATCCACCTGGATCGTACCCTTCGACATCATCTCAATGCACGCCGGGTACTCCCCGTTCGAAGCGCACGACCCCTGCACCCGAATCTGCCGCGACACCACAGATTGCAGCGGTAACTCGATCTCGGGCGACACATTCCCCACCAGCGTCACCGCCCCGCCCTTGCGCACCCCGCCTATCGCCGTGCAGACGGGCTCCGTCGCGCCCACGCACTCCCACGCCACATCCGCCCCGCGTCCGTCCGTCAGCGCCAGGATCGCCGGTACCGCGCCCGTCGTCTTCGGATTGATTGCCTCCGTCGCGCCCGCCGCCCGCGCCAGTTTCAGCCG
>JANYJN010000357.1 GCA_025358475.1 Candidatus Solibacter sp. | reverse complement strand
CGCCGCTTTCAGGTACGATAGTCGTTCGATGTCCAAGCGGGCGGGACTCTTACTCTTCGTGGCGTTCGCGGCGCTGTTCCTGACGGTGAACCGCGACGCCTATCGCGGCTATTTTCAGGATGACGAGATCGATAACCTGAGTTGGGCGCCGTATCTTGCGCCGCTGGATTTTCTCAAGGGCGCCGCCACGCCGCGGTTTCAGGCGAACAATTTTCGCCCGGTGGGCCACTACTATTTCCATGCGGTGGAGGAAATCGCGGGGCTGAATTTTCCGGTCTATGTGGCGGTGCTGCACGCCTTCCACCTATTGAACGTATGGCTGCTGTGGCTGGTGGCCCGTCGGCTCGGGGCCGCGCCGTTTGCCGCTGCCGCCGCCTGCCTGTTCTTCGGACTGCACATGGCGTTGTTCGACAATTTCTGGAAACCGATGTATGTTTTCGACGTACTCTGCGCCACCTTTTGCCTGTTGAGCCTATGGTGCTGCGCGAGCGAGCGCTGGGTACTGAGTTTCGTCGCCTTCTGGCTAGCCTACAAATCGAAGGAACTGGCAGTCATGCTGCCGGTGGTGCTCGGGGCCTTCGAGTTCTGGTTCGGCCAACGCCGCTGGAAGCCGCTGGTGCCGTTTTTTCTGGCCTCGCTTTCTTTCGGCGTGCAGGGAATCCTGGGCAATCCAAACAAGGATAACGACTACACCTTTCGCTTCACCGCCGCCGCCCTGGCCAAAACCAGCGTATTCTATGCCGGACGCGTTTTCTTGATTCCGTATCTCGGATTCGTGGCGCCTGCGTTGGCCTTTCTGGCGCGCAACCATGGGTCTTCAGCCCGGCGCACGTGGTTCGGACTGGCGGCGATGGGACTGTTTCTTTTGCCCCTGCTGTTTCTGCCCGGGCGGATGTTCAGCGCGTACTGCTACCTGCCGTTCGCGGGCCTGGCCATCGCCATCACGGGGCTGGCGGAAGGGGCGCAGCCGGCCGCACTGGCACTATTCCTGGCATTGTGGCTACCCATGGATTTCCACGAACTGCGGCTGCGCCGGCGCGATACTCTGGCCAACGACGACGAAGTACGCACCTGGGTGACCGCCGTCCGCCGCTTCGCCGCCGGCCCCGAGCGGGTGGACGCGTTCGTGTTCTCCGGCACGCCCGCCGGCTTCCATCAGTGGGGAGTGGAAGGCACGCTCAAGTATTTCTACGAGCGCGCCGATCTCACCGTGAAACAGGCGGGCGACGCGGAGGCCGTGGCTCTGGTGGATACCAGGCGCGTGGCGCTATTGAACTGGGACGCGGGCCGTAAGCGGCTGGATATCGTGATGCAAGGGCCGGGCCGCTACTGAGTGAGCACGCGCGAATCGGTCTGAAATTTCTTGTAGTCGCTGAAAGTGAAGATCATTTCGCCGCGCATCACTTTGACCAGGGCGATGCGCGCGGAACCCTTGATGGCCGCCCGCTTGGGCATCCAGATTTCGTCATTGACGCGCGCGTTTTCAATGGTGACGTGGCCGCCTTTGGCGAGGCGGATCAAAAAGCCGCCGAAGGAGATAGTGTCGACCGTTTCGATGTCGACCTTGACCCACTGGTAATCCTTCTTGTCTACCCACAGACGCAGCTTGACCTTCGGAAAAAAGGCCGTAGCGGGGCTCTTCGGGCGGTAACCGGGCTTGGGCGCGCCTTCGATCACGAAGGCCACACCGCCGTTGAAGGCTTCCTCGCCGGCGAGTTTGAAGTTGAAAGCCTCGGGCAGCTCCTTAAGCGGCTCGCGCTGTTTCCGCTGCTTGCGTTCCCACTCGGCAACCCGCTGCTCGCGCTGCGCTGTGGCCTCCTTGCGCCTGTCTTCGATGCTCTTCTGAAGTTTGTCTTCCTCTTTGCGTTGGTCTTTTGGGGAGAGCGGCTGGTCGTTGCGCGCCACCAGGCGGCGGTAGGGCGACCCCTCCAGTAAGGTCACGTCGAAGGTCTCGCTCTCGGTCTTCGTCAGCCTGCCGCTGGAATCCAAATCGCGCCGCTCCTGGCGTTGCAGAAATGTATAGCTGCGCGCGATCTCGGTGTCGCGCCGGTCCAGTTCGGTGGCGCGGCGGATGATCTCGAGCGGGTCCTGGGCGGACACGATGGCGGGCAACGCAAGCGTGAGCAGGAGCAGACGCACAGTTGTTTCTACGGCCCGGTACCGGCTCCGGTTTCAAGCGGATTCCGGAGCGGATGTTTTAATGGTATGTTAATCGGCGTGGTGCGGATTGTCTTCTTCACGGCGGTAGTGGCCCTACTCGGACTGTGGGCGGCCGTCGCCCGGCGCGATAAGAAGTAGGAGAGGCCTCCCGGCCTGTCTTTCCGATGGGTCAAAAAAGCCTATGTGGTGCAAAGACAGGCCGGAAGGCCTCTCCTGCCCTGCACTGAGTTACAGTAAGGGTACATGGAAACTACTCGGATTGCGATTGCGACGGCGGACGGCGTTTCCGTTTGCGATCACCTGGCGCGCGCGGCGGCCTTTGTGGTGGTGGAGGTGAACTCCGGCGTGCCCGGCGCGCGGACGACGCGGGCGCGCGGGACTGAGGCCTGCGGAAACCATGCCACCTTCGTCGAGATGCTTTCCGGGTGCGACGCGGTGATTTGCGGCGGCATCGGAGAGGGCGCGGCGGTAGCTTTGGCGGCGCACGGAATTCGCGCGCTGGTGGCGCCCGCAGTCGCGGGCACGGGCATCGACGAAGCCCTGCAGTCATGGATTGAAGGGCGGCTCGCCACGTCGGACGAACGCGTCTGTCTGTGTAGCCACTGAGCACGCCGAACCTCGGGTTACAACCCAACTGATACGATTTGAGACTATATGGGCAAACGGGTTTCGCTGTTCGTCACGTGCATGGTCGATCAGCTTTTCCCCAAAGTGGGGATGGCGATGGCGGACGTGCTGGAGCGACTGGGCTATCGTGTGGATTTTCCCGAGGAACAGACGTGTTGCGGGCAGCCGGCATACAATAGCGGCTATCACGCCGAAGCGCGCATCGTGGCGCGCCATTTTCTGAAGACATTCGAGGCCAGTGAGGCGATCGTGGTTCCCTCCGGGTCCTGTACCGCGATGGTGACGCATCATTTCAAGGACCTCTTTACAAAGGAACCCGAGACGCTGGCCCTGGTGCACGCCATGGAAAAGAAGGTCCATGAGTTCGCTACCTTTCTGACCGATGTCGCGGGAGTGGAGGACGTGGGCGCGCGCATGGACGACGTAGTGACGTTTCACGATGGCTGCCACGCGCTCCGCGAACTGGGCATCCAGTCGGCGCCGCGCCGCCTGCTGGCTCGCGTGAAGGGACTGGAGTTGCGCGAGATGGTGCCCTCCGAAGAGTGCTGCGGGTTCGGCGGCACCTTCGCCGTCAAATTCGCCGAGCTTTCGGGAGCCATGGCGCGCACCAAGATCGACGCCATCGTGGGCACGGGCGCCAATACGGTCGTATCGCTGGACCCGAGCTGCCTGATGCAGATTCAGGGCGCTCTTTCGCGCGCGGGCTTACACGTACGCACCATGCACCTGGCCGAAGTTCTGGCGAGCCGCTAACGCCATGTCTGTCGAATTCGACCGGAAAATCCATGACACCCTGGCCGACGCCAACCTGCAACTGGCCGTCTATACGGCCACCGGGCGGCTTAAGGATAAGCGCATCCAGGTGACGGCGGCAGGCGTCCTGCCCGATTACCAGGAACTGCGCACCCAGGCCAACGCGATCAAGAAGCACGTCATCGACAACCTCGATCACTACCTGGAAGAGTTCGAGCGCAACGTGGAATCTCACGGCGGCAAGGTGGTCTATTGCAAGGATGCCACCGACGTTTCGGACTTCGTGCTGGACCTGGCCAAGCGGCGCGGCTCCCGGCTGATTGTAAAATCGAAATCCATGACCACCGAAGAGGTGGATCTCAACGAGCGCCTGGCGCACCACGGCCTGGAATCGGTGGAGACCGATCTGGGGGAGTACATTCTGCAACTGGCGCACGAGCGGCCGTATCACATCGTGGCGCCGGCGCTCCACAAGACGCGCTACGACGTGGCGGACCTCTTCACTAAAGAACTGGGCGTGGCGCGCGAGACGGTGCCGGAGAAGCTGACGCTGATCGCGCGCGGCGTGCTGCGCGAGAAGTTTCTGAAAGCGGACATCGGCATCAGTGGGGCCAACTTCCTGATCGCCGATTCGGGCGCGGTGGCCATCATTGAGAACGAAGGTAACGTGCGCCTGACCACCTCCGCCCCGAAAATCCACATCGCGGTGGCGGGCATCGAGAAGGTGATTCCGCGGGCACAGGACCTGGCGGTCTTTCTGAAGCTGCTGGCGCGCAGCGCCACGGGGCAACTGGTTTCGGTGTACACGAGTTTCCTCGCCGGGCCGCGCCGCGCGGGCGAGGTGGATGGGCCCGAAGAGTTCTACGTGGTCCTGCTGGACAACGGGCGCACCAAGCTGTTGCCCGACCGCTCCAAGCGGGAGTCGCTGTACTGCATCCGCTGCGGCGCCTGTTTGAATGCCTGCCCGGTGTACCGCAAGATCGGCGGGCACAGTTTTCCGTGGGTCTACTCGGGACCCATCGGGGCGATCATCACGCCGCAGTTCATGGGCGTATCGCATGAGCCGGGGTTGCCGTTCGCCTCCAGCCTGTGCGGCGCGTGCGGCGAGGTGTGTCCAGTGAAGATCGACATCCCGAAGATTCTGCTGGAACTACGCGGCGACGTCAGGAAGAGCGAGGCGCGGGAGGGGCTGAACCGCATCGAGAAGCTGGCGTTCCGCATCTTCGCGTGGGTCATGACGCATCCCCGGATTTACGAGATGGCGGGGCGGATGGCGGCCTCCATAGCGCCCACGGGCGATGGCAAATGGATCCGGAGCGTTCCGGCGCCGATGAGCGTGGGCCCGCTGAAGGCGTGGCTGAGCGAGCGCGACATGCCGCCCTTGCCCCCCAAGAGTTTTCGCGAGATGTGGAGGAACCGCTGATGTCGCGCGACAACATTCTGCACAAGGTGCGGACGGCGCTGGGACGCAGTGCGGGGCAGGCCGTGGCGGACCCTCCGCCGGTGCGCCTGCGCGTGCCGGAAATCGCCATGGAAGACCGCATCGCGCTGATGAGGTCGCGCGTGGAGGCGCTCGCGGGGAAGACGGCGCGGGTGCCGACGATGGAGGCGGCCCGCGAGTTCGTGGCGGGGGCAATCGCGGGCAAGACGGCGGTGGCGTCGAACGCGCCGTATTTAGTGGAGTGCGGCATTTCAAGTCTGCCCGGCGTCCGCACCGGAATTCGCGAGGTGGGCGAACTCACGGCAGTGTGCGCCCAGGTGGATATCGGCATCACCAGCGCGGATTATGCGCTTTGCGATACCGGGACGCTGGTCATGATCGCGAGCCCCGCGGAAGGGCGCCTGGTGTCGCTATTGCCGCCCGCGCACATTGCGGTAGTCCCTCGAGAGCGCATTCTCACCGGGCTGGACGAACTGTTCACCATCCTGCCCGATCCGGCGGCGCAAACCAGTTCCATGGTGCTGATCACGGGACCGAGCCAAACTGCCGATATCGAGCAGATTCTGATTCGCGGCGTACATGGTCCGGGTCAGGTCACGGTAGTTATTGTAGGGTAGATCGCACCCAGGCAAAAGTTCATTCCCGTATCGAGAGACCACTCCCTAACGGCCGCGGCTCCGATTTTGTAATGGGCTCCGCGCTGGGCTTGGCCCTTGTCTTCGCGGTGGCGGCGATGCTTTCCGAAACCGGACGACACGATTATCTGGAAATCATGGCGCCGGGCTTTGTTGTGGGCGCAATCATCGGATTTTTGACACAAAAGACGGGGACGCCCGTCCCTGCGAAGCGTAGTAGCTAAGCAGGAGCAATGGTACGCGCGGGTCCGCCCTGGACCCGCGTCTCGCTAAGGATCAAGCGCTGGCGTCACCGCGAGCCGACGAGGGCGTCGGCC
>JANYJN010000386.1 GCA_025358475.1 Candidatus Solibacter sp. | reverse complement strand
CTACCAGCCGGAAGGATGGAGCAAGGCCTACCGGTTCGTGGCCTTGCGCAAGGAGAAACCACGCGAGGAGGTGGAAGCCGAGGACGTCGAACAGTACCAATTGTTCGAGACCAGCCAGTACAAGTACCGGGTGTTCGTCACCGACTTCGTGGAGCCCATTGATTTCGTGGTCTGGTTTTACGGCCAGCGGGGTGGTAGCGAAAACCTGATCAAGGAGGCGAACAACGATGCGGGGCTGGCGGCACATCCGTCCAATCGCTTCGATGTCAACAGCAATCACTTCCAGTTGGCCATGCTGGCCTACAACCTGAACTGTTGGCTGATGCTGTTCAACCGCGAGCCGCAGGCCGACGCCACGGAACTGAAGCACACCACTCTGGCGACTTCGCGGCTGCGCTTCTTGTTCGTGGCTGCCAAGATCTGGCGGCACGCCGGGCGCACGGGGGTAAGCTATGGCGATCACTATGAAGAGAAGGGAGTGTTCCAACGATTGATGGATCGGCTGCGCCGGATCGCGCCACGGGGGCAGGGCTACGCTCCAGTGCTGCTGCCGGCCTTGCGCTGATTCGCCACCGCCCGGCGTTTCGGGCTCCGTGCATAGAAATTTATGCGTCGCGCACAAGTGCAAGGAAGTCAGAGACATCGGGCGGGTTCGGCGGGGAACGGATTTTCAGGGAGGGTGATAAACCAAGCAAGCGCGAAGAAAGTTACTGAACCAGGCGCACCATCAGCCGAGCGGGATCAACGCTCGGATCGCCGATTGTGTGCATAATCCAGGTGATAGGTAGTGTTATTCCGACCTAGGCTGCCTTAGACTTCTTACTATTAATTTTGCCCTCAAGCGTGCCGGCGGCGTGATCCTGACGAAGCTGTGTGAGTGACGTATGCGCCGGCTCTTTCTTAAGAACATCGGACAGCTTGTCGGTCGGCGCGAAGTTACTTAAGAAGTTGGCCCCATAGATCAGGCGCAGAGTGCTGACCAAGGTGTTGCCGTGCTTTTTGCTGATTTCGCCATTCTGATCACGGTGACGGTCGTCGAGACCCGGTTGAGCCATAGTTTTTCGCTTCCTCAGCAGAATTTGTGGGGCGATTCTGGTTCCGGGAGTCGTCCCAAGTTGTGATAAAGGGCAATTTCCATCGCGTCGAAGGTGCGAAAGCCGTAGGATCGTCTAGTAACTACTCGGATTTTGTTATTGAGGCCCTCAACGGCACCGTTGGAGATTTCACCTTTGGCGCGAAACCAATTCAGTATCAGAGGCTCATGGGCGCGCAGCATCCGGGCCACCTTTTTCATCGGTTCGAGTCGGCTCCGCATGGCCCGGAAACACCAGTAATCGAGAAAGCCGCCGGCCCACATCTCGGATTTGTACTTCCAGAAATGAGAGAAGGTCTCCTTCAACTCCCAGGCCCGTGCGGTGGCCAGTTTGCTGGCGAGCAGGGCATTGAGCTTTTGCCGGGCTCGCCCGCGCACTCGGCTGCCGCGGCGTAGTAGGGGCCACCGCATATGCTTGAGCCGCTGCGCGGCTTTCTTGCTTTTCACTCCCAGGCGCGTGCTCTCGGCGCGGCGCACCTGATCCACCGCCTGATTCAAATGGCTCGTGATATGGAATCGGTCCAGCACGTGCAAAGCCTGACCGGCCTGGGCCGCAATGACTTTCAAGTAGGGCTTCCACATATCACTGCACACAAAACGCAGCCCTTTGACGACCTCCGGTCCCAGTGCCTTCAGACCCCGCCGCAGCGTGGCCTGCGAACGCCGGCGTCCCACCCACAGCAAACGCCGGCATCCGGCGTCGATTTGGTAGATCACCGTCAAGAAGTTGTCCGCCTTCAAGCCGCGCCCCCAATGAATTTCGTCCACGCCGATGGATTCGACACCGCGCAGTTGGCGGTGCGCCAAGCCCCACTCGACAAACCATTCCACCGACCGATATACCGCCTCCCAACTGGTCTGGAACGCTCGCGCCGTTTCCCGCCAGCTCAGCCGACGCCCCCACCGTGCCAAGAATCCCATCATGGCGAGGGTCACCGGGCGCTTGCCGTCGCTCCACGGAATGTGCTCGACTACGATCCCATGCTCGGCACACTCCACTCGCCGTGGCGCGTAGCAAAAGTAGGTGGCGATTCCCCACAGAGGCACGAAGAGCCAGCGCCGCTGGGGCAAGCAGTCATAGCCTGGTGCCGGTTTCTGACAACGCGAACAGCGCCTGCGTATGCCCGCATGCGGCTCTACGGTGATCTCGATCGACTGCGGTCCCTCCGGGCCGCCAAGCATTCGGACCCCTTGGTATACGAACCCTACGAAACGTTGCACCTGATTCAAGATGGTCTTAACCTGTAGTTGAATGGCTGATCTCCTCCTCGGTAGATGAGTCTCGGTCTGTTCAACTGCAGATTAATCCAACCCGCTGGAGATCAGCTATTCTTCTTGTCGACCGTCTTGCCGCACCGGTGCCAGCTCGGGCGAGCTCTGTTCAGTCTCCGTGTGACGCGTCCTGCTCGGTCCCGACCAGCGGGAGGGCGCAGAATGCTTCTTGTCTTTCCTTCTCAGAAAGATTCTGTTTTGGTTTTCGGACGAGGCGAAACCCCCGTCGGGTGCAGAAGGGTTCACTCCCACAATTCAGCCGGGAATTTCCCCAAGTCTACCCATAGATTCTGCTATAGAGCCGGATTTACGAGCAGTCCAAGGAACGTCCCCTATATCTCGTCTCACGCACGTTCAACGTCGGTGTCCCGCATATCACGGCGCCCATGACCCGGTCCACCGCCATGGCAGAGATCGAGCGAGAAAGCTAACCATCGTGAGCCCGCCTTTTTATCGCCACCCAAAGTGGCGGCTGGAAAGGCTCGTGAAGTGGACAAGCGCTCATTTGCGTCTGTAGAGACGCCACCACCCGGTTTCCGCCGCCAGCCGAAAACGCTTGTTCAGCGCTGCTTCGTAACTGACGTAGAGCCCGTCGTCGAGAGCTGGG
>JANYJN010000350.1 GCA_025358475.1 Candidatus Solibacter sp. | reverse complement strand
GATGTGTAAGCGCAGCAATGCGTTGAGCTGACCGTTACTAATCGCCCGTTCGGCTTGACCATAAAATACTACTGTTCACACGAGCATGTGTGGACGTTGCTTTCCAACGTTTAGCCCGTCAATATTCAGTCCAAAGGGCCTGGCTTTTATTTCGATAAAGGCACCTTTGGAAGTCACCAGCTTCTGGGTGACCCTAGCGAGGAGGACCCACCCGTTCCCATCCCGAACACGGCAGTTAAGCTCCTCAGCCCCGATGGTACTGCACGCGCAAGTGTGTGGGAGAGTAGGACGTCGCCCGGTTTAATTTAAAGCCTCCCGGTAAAATGGGAGGCTTTTTCATTTTGCGCGGCACACCAAATCGCCGAAGCTGCGCATGAACTGCATGTCCTCCGCGTGCAGCGGCCCCTGCCGGATCTCAGCCAGGTTCTGCTCGAATTGCCGCAAGTTGCCCGGCGCCATCAGACACACGTCGACCGCGGGGTTGGAAAGCACGAAGCGATAGCACATCCCGGCCGTCGGCAGGCGTCCCTCCTTGGGGTATCCGCGCGGCGGCCGGAGCAACCGGGTCCAGCGGGTTGCGGTGAAACTCACAACGGCCGGGTTGGACTCCGGCAGCTTAGGAAAGACCTCCGTCTCCGCGCCGCGATGCGCCGCGTTATACCGGATCATCATGGCGTCCAAAACGCCCTCGCGCGCCAGTTCGACGGCAAATGTGCGGTCGTGCGTGGAAATGCTGACGGCGCGCACCAGGCCGCTCTCCCGCACCGCCTGCAATTCCTCGCGAACCTGCGGCGTGAAGTGCGCGCGCCGTGTGACGCCGAGAAAGTGGAAAACGTCGATATAGTCGGTGCGCATTTGGCGCAGGCGCCTTTCCAGCGTTCGCCGCAGGTTCTGGTGCCCCCAAATATAGTTGTAGGCGCCGGTGGCCAGCACGTATTGGTCGCGCCGCGCGGGGACGCTTTCGCGCAGCAAGCTGGTCATCTGGCGATCGAAGCCGAAATAGAGGAAGTAGTTGAGCCCCTCGTCCAGCGCCTTGAAAACGGTTTGGCGCCCGGGGCGGTAGGTTGCCGAAAGGCCAATCCGGCAGACAGGCGTGCCAATCTTGCCAAGCGGCACGCGCAGAAAATCCGGCATCATCAGATCCCAGTATAGTTCCAGCTACAATTGTGTTCGGCCTATGAAAACCTTCACAATAGCGGTGATTGCCGGCGACGGGGTAGGCACGGAAGTCATCCCCCAGGCAAAACGCGTTCTGGAAAAAATCGCGCAAAAGCATGACGTTTCCTTTTCGTTTCAGGATTTCGACTGGGGCGCCAACCACTACTTTCGCTGGGGCCGCATGATGCCGGCGGGCGCCATCGACCTCCTTCAACCCTGCGATGCCATCTTGCTGGGCGCCGTGGGACACCCCGAAATCCCGGATCACACCACGCTGAACGGCCTGCTACTGCCCATCCGGCGCGCCTTCGATCAGTACGCCAACGTGCGGCCGGCCTATCTGTATCCGGGAGTGGACTCGCCCTTGTCGCGGCCTAAGGGCGGCGACATCGATTTCGTCGTGGTGCGCGAGAACACCGAAGGCGAGTACGCGCAAGTGGGCGGCTTCGTATACCAGATGCAGCCCGAAGAAATCGCCATTCAGACCTCGGTATTCACGCGGCGCGGCATCGATCGCATCGTGCGCTTTGCCTTCGATCTGGCCGTCAAACGCAACCGGAAGAAGCGGGTCACCTCGGTCACCAAATCCAACGCGCAGGGCTACAGCATGGTGCTGTGGGATCGCTGCTTCGAGGAAGTGGCGGCGGAGTATCCCCATGTGGAGACCGAGTCGCTGCTGGTGGATGCCGCCGCCATGAACTTCATCCGCCGCCCGGAGAGCTTCGACGTGGTGGTGGGCTCTAACCTGTTCGCCGATATCCTGAGCGACATTTCGGCGATCCTCGTCGGCAGCATGGGCCTGGCGGCCAGCGCCAACCTCGATCCGCTGCGCCGCTTCCCCTCCATGTTCGAACCGGTCCACGGCTCCGCTCCCGATATCGCCGGAAAGGGCGTGGTCAATCCGCTGGCCACCATCCTGAGCGCCGGCATGATGCTGGAGCATCTCGGCATGGGCGACGCCGCCCGCGAGTTGGAATCTGCCGTCGCCACGGTGCTGGCGGAGGGCAAGGTGCGTACTCCCGACCTCGGCGGCCACAGCAGCACGGAGGAAGTCACTGAAGCGGTCTTGGAGCAACTCGCCTAGTGGCGAACGTGAACAACCGGGAGAGCACCGGCCGCCACGCATTCCTTGTGGCCTCGGGAATTCTGCTCAGCCGCATCGTGGGCTTGGTGCGGCAGCGCGTCTTCTCCCATTACTTCGGCCAACTGGATGAAGCCGACGCTTTCTACGCCGCCTTTCGCATCCCAAATTTTCTGCAAAATTTATTTGGCGAAGGCGTGCTCTCGGCCTCGTTCATTCCAGTTTACGCGCGGCTGCTGGCCGAAGGCGACGAAGAGGAGTCGGGCCGCGTAGCCGGCGCGGTGGGCGCGATCCTGGCGCTGGCCACCTCGGCGATCGTATTGGCCGGCGTCTTGCTGACGCCGTACCTGATCTGGATTATCGCTCCGGGGTTCGAGGGTGCCAAACGCGAACTCACCATCCGTCTGGTGCGCATACTTTTTCCCGGTGCCGGAATGTTGGTGTTTTCCGCATGGTCGCTCGGGATACTGAACAGCCACCGCAAGTTCTTCCTCTCCTACACCGCGCCGGTCGTCTGGAATGTCGCCATGATCGCGACCATGGTCGCTTTCCGCGGTAAGGATCTCAACACGCTAGCGGTCTACCTGGCGTGGGGCTCGGTGGTGGGGAGCGCGCTCCAGTTCCTCGTGCAGTTGCCCACCGTGCTGCGGCTGACGCGAAACCTGCGGCTGAATTTCGACGCGGCGGCGGGCAACGTGCGCGAAGTGCTGCGGAACTTCGCACCAGTCTTCGTCAGCCGCGGCGTAGTGCAGATCAGCGCCTACGTGGACCAGGTGATTGCCAGCAAACTCGGCGAGGGAGCGGTGGCGGCGCTGACCAACGCGCAGTCCATTTACACCCTGCCGGTGAGCCTCTTCGGCATGGCAGTATCGGCAGCCGAGTTGCCTGCGATGTCGAGCGCGTTGGGCAGCGACGCGGAAATCGCAGTGCGTTTGCGCCGGCGTTTGAACGCCGGTCTGCGGCAGATCGCGTTCTTCATCGTGCCTTCGGCGATGGCGTTCTTCGCGTTGGGCGACGTGGTGGCGGCCGCGCTGTACCAGACCGGGAAATTCACCCATGAGAATTCCGTATACGTCTGGGGAATCATCGCGGGCTCGGCCGTGGGACTATTGGCCTCCACGCTGGGCCGTCTCTACGCTTCCACCTATTACGCCCTGCGCGATACGCGTACGCCGCTGCGCTACGCGTCGGTGCGCGTCGCGCTTACCGTCGGCCTGGGATACTTGTGCGCTTTGCCGCTTCCCCGGTGGCTCGGTATCGATCCGCATTGGGGCGCGGCGGGCCTGACCGCGTCGGCAGGCGTGGCGGGTTGGGTGGAGTTCGTGCTGTTGCGGCGCGCGCTGAACCGGCGCATCGGCGAGACGGGTGTCCCCGCCGGACTGGTGGCCAAGTTGTGGGGCGCGGCGGCCGTGGGAGCGGCGGCGGCGTGGGGCATCAAACTCAGCCTTGGGGGTACGGGTCCCGTTGCGGC
>JANYJN010000330.1 GCA_025358475.1 Candidatus Solibacter sp. | reverse complement strand
TCGGCGCGCCGCATGGCCTTGGCGGCTTCCAGCGCAAACTTGGCGTAGTCCTCGGCGTTCTTGTGACCGAGTTGCCAGGGACCGTCGATCTCATTCCCCAGGCCCCAATACTTCACGCCCCACGGTTTTTCGCGGCCGTTCTGGCGGCGCAGTTGTGCCAAATGGGTGTTGCCCGGCTCGTTGCAGTACTCCACCCATTTGCGTGCCTCGTCCACCGATCCCAGTCCCGCATTGATGCAGAGGTACGGCTCCGCGCCCGCGCGCTCGCAGTACTTGAGGAATTCGTCCGTGCCGAAGCGGTTCGATTCCAACGCGCCCCAGGCATCGTCGCGGCGGGCCGGACGCCGGTCGCGCGGGCCGATCCCGTCCATCCAGTTGTACCCCGAAGCGAAGTTTCCGCCCGGCCAGCGCAACATGGTGACTCCCAGCCCTTGAATGGCCGTCAACACGTCTTTGCGGAAGCCGTTCTCGTCCGCCAGCGCACTCCCTTCCTCAAATATTCCGCCGTAGATGCACCGGCCGAGGTGTTCGGTAAAATTTCCAAAGAGGTGAGGATCGACCTCCCCAATCACACGGTCGGTGTCGATCTTGATCACCGCGGGCCGCGGCTGTGCCCCGAGCGATGACAGCGAACCTTGGAACAGAAACAGTGCGGGTAAAAATGCAAGAAATCGCTTCATAGTTTCGTAGACCTCCCATTGGACCGGAACCACACGACGAGCCCGGCATCCTCAACCTCTAAGATGCAAGCCGTAACCGGCATTGTACCCGTTTACACCAAATAATAAAAGACCTGAAATGGGGCGGCAGGAGACGGAGCGCTGCCGCACCCTGAATCCCCTTGATACCTCTCGCGGACACCGATATTATGTTTAATGAAAGCGATTTCACAAATGCCACATATGCGTAGCCTGTTGGTGGTGCTTCCGGCCCTCTCTTTCGCTTTAGGCGCCTTCCAGGTCGCCGGGCCGGCGCCCGCCGAATCCCGTACCATCGATGCCCGGACCACCCGTAACCGGGCCGAGTTGAGGGGCACGCCCACGCTTACCGGCAAGGTCTCTGTGGGCGAGGAATCCCAGCCGGACGATTCCATTGTTGTCGAGTTCGCCTGCCGCGGATCGGTTCGCTCGGCAGTCGCGGCGGACGCCAAGGGGCGCTTCAGCCTTCCGCTCTCCCCTCCCGGCGGCCAAGCCTCCACGTCGCGCGGTATCTCGGGGACCATAACTGCCGAACACCTGGATGGCTGCCAGTTGCGCGCCGTCCTTTCCGGCTATCGTTCGGACGTGATTGACCTCAGCAAGCGCGAGACCGGCGGCAACCCGGATGTGGGTACCATCGTGCTGCACCGCGACACCAACGTGGAGGGCGCGCTGCTCAGCGCTACCACGGCTGGCGCGCCCAAAGACGCTCGCAAGGCGCTGGAAAAGGCCCGGGACTCCATCCGCGATAAGAAATACGACGCCGCCCTGGCAGAGTTAAAGAAGGCCGTTCGCCTCTACCCGAAGTACGCGGCGGCATTGTTCGAACTCGGACGGCTTTACGAAACGCTGGGCAATAACACGGAAGCGCGCAAGACCTATGAGGAGGCGATTGCGGCCGATCCGAAGTTCGTGCGCCCACTCGAACGGCTGATGATGCTCGCCGGGTTGGAGGGCAAATCGGAAGAGGTGGCCACGCTCTCAAGCCGGCTGATTGCGCTGGACCCCAATGGGTTTCCAATCGCCTACCTGTCTAGCGCCATCGCCAACCTGAACCTCGGAAATTGGGACGCAAGCGAGAAGAGCGCGGCCGGGCTGGTCAAGCTCGACACGGGGCATCGCTTTCCGAAGGGCGAGCAGATTCTCGGCGTGGTTTTGGCCCAGAAACAGAAGTGGGCCGAGTCCGCCGTACATCTCCGCCTGTTCCTCGAACTTGTGTCCGACGGTGCGGATGCGGACGCTGCCCGCCGATTGCTGCCGGATATCGAGCAGCGCGCGCAAGCGGCACGCAAGCAGCCGTAGCCTGGGCAATTCCAGCCCCGATGATAGTATGAGGTACCGAGTTTTCCGCAGGTCAAGGGTTAATGATTCAGCGAACGATTATCGTCTGCACGGCTCTGGCATTGTCGCTGTCGAGCTTTCTTCTCTCGCGGATGGCAACCGCGGCTCCACAGTCGCAGGAGGCGAAGGCGTCATCCCAGGCTCCGCCTCCGGCGGGCAGCGCGGGCGGTATGGCCTCGGGCGGCGCTCATGCCGCCGTCCTCGATGCCCATAACCGTCCCATCACCGCGGGCGGCTTCGTCGACACTGGACCCATCGTGTTCCAGGACATCTCCCAGAAGGCGGGGATCACCGGCTGGACACATAGCATGGGCGGCACGCCGGAGAAGACCTTCATCATCGAGGAGAACGGCTCGGGAGTCGGCCTGATCGACTACGACAACGATGGCTGGCTGGACATCTACCTGGTGAATGGCTCCACCTACGAAGCTCTCAAAGGAAACGCCCCACAGCCGCACGCGGCCCTCTTTCATAACAACCACGACGGCACCTTCACCGATGTCGCCGCCAAGGCGGGCGTCACTAATGAGCGCTGGGGTTTCGGAGTGGCGGTAGGCGACTATGACAACGACGGATGGCCGGACCTGTTCGTCAGTAACTTCGGTAAGAACCGCCTCTACCACAATAACCACGACGGCACCTTTACCGATGTCGCGGAGAAAGCCGGCGTCACCCTCGGCAACTGGTCCAATGGCCCCACGTTTGGGGACTACGACGGCGATGGGCGGCTCGATCTTTTCGTCCCCGGCTACATTCACTACGATGTGAGTCACCCGCCGCTGCCCGGCACCGAAGTCACCGGGTTCCGCTATTGCGTATTTCGCGGAATTAACATCATGTGCGGCCCGCGCGGACTGCAGGGTGAGCCCGATCACTTGTTCCACAATAACGGAGACGGTACCTTCACCGATGTCAGCGAGAAGGCCGGCGTGGCCGACAAGGCCCTGCACTACGGCATCACCAGCCTGTTCGCGGATGTCAACAACGACGGCAAACCGGACATCCTTGTAACCAACGATTCCACGTCAAATTACCTCTACCTGAACAAAGGCGATGGCAGCTTCGAAGATGCCAGCTACGCCAGCGGATTCGCGTTCGACGAGAACGGTCACGAGAAGGCCAACATGGGGCTTGCCATCGGCGATCTGCGCCACACCGGCTGGCTGGACCTCTACGTCACGGCGTTCTCCGACGACTACAACCCGTTCTACCGCAACGATGGCGACGCCAACTTCAGCGAAGTCAGCTACCAGTACAAGATCGCCGAACCGACTATGCCGTTTCTCGGATGGGGTGACGCGTTCCTCGATTTCGACAACGACGGCTGGCTGGATATCTTCGTGGCCAACGGCCATGTGTACCCGTTCGTCGATAAGAGCACCTGGGGGACGACCTACGCACAACGTCCGCTTCTGATTCGCAACCTGAAAGGGACCAGCTTCGAATTCGTGCCACCCGTGACAGGTACGGGCCTTGCGGGGCTCTATGTCGCGCGGGGAGTCGCCGTGGGAGACCTTTTCAACACCGGCAAAATGGATGTGGTGGTCAACCAGGTGGACCGCCCGCCCGTTATCCTGCGCAACGTCAATGCGGACACCAACCATTGGGTGGGACTGAAACTCATCGGCGGGGCGAAGAGCCCGCGCGATGCCGTGGGCGCCACCGTGTACTTGAAAGCAGCCGGCACACGCCGCCGCAGCGATGTTCTAAGCGGCGGCAGCTACGCCTCATCCCATGACCAGCGCCTGCACTTCGGCCTGGGAGAGAGTTCGAAGGTGGAAGACGTCGAAATCCGCTGGCCGAGCGGCGCCGTGCAGCACGTTAATTTGCCGCGCGTAGACCGCTTCTTCACCATTGAAGAAGGCAAAGGCATCGTCCCCAGCGTGTACGACAAGCCCGCGCCGGCGGTCAAATAGTTCCGCCGTGTTCGGCGCGCAGGCGCAGAATGACGATGCCATTCGAATCATCACCGCCTCGCCCGCCGGAGCGGGCAGAGAGGAAGCTCTATGAGGAAGGCTAAGAAGCTTGCTGCGGACGAAGTTCGTTCGGAATATAAACGCTCAGATTTCGGGGCATTGGTCCGAGGGAAATACATCGAGCGACTCCAAACGAGTTCAAACGTGGTTGTCCTTGACCCCGAAGTTGCCGACCTGTTTCCGAACGCGGCGGCGGTCAACGCTGCGTTGCGGTTCCTGGCGGAGATTGCCAAGCCTCCCGGCTCCCGACGGAGCTGATCGCATTGATTTGCTGGCGACAGAGAGATGTCAGCGGATGTTTGATCGGGGGAACGCAATCTCCCGGAAGGCGACTTAACCGTGGAGTTTGGGCTCACTTTCCGATAACGCCGTCTTTGGTCAATTGGCCCGGCAGCGGTGTCGCCGCACAAGGTAAAATGGGGACATGGCTGAGGACGCAGCGGAATTGTTGACGCACGCTTTGAAACTTCCTCCCGCAGCAAGGGCGGCACTCGCCGACTCTCTCATTGACAGCCTTGACGTGGAGGTCGATGAAGACGCCGAAGAGGCCTGGAAGGGCGAGATCGCGCGGCGAGTTCGGGACCTCGATTCGGGGGCCGTGCAAACTATCGCTTGGGACGAGGTTCGTCGTCAACTCCGCACCAGATTGAACGGTTGATGCCAAGGTCTGTCAGCTTCCATCCGGCAGCGCAGCAGGACGCCGACGAAGCTGCCGCCTGGTACGCCGAGCGAAGCGTTCGAGCCGCAGGTCGGTTCCTCGATGAGTTGGATCGCGTGATTGATCTCATCGCCAATTCGCCTAACAGATTTCAGGTTTTCGATGCTGACCTCCGCCGAGCGGTTTTTCGTCGATTTCCGTTCTACATCGTTTTTCGAGCAGACGACCAGAAGGTTGTCGTCCTGGCCGTAGCCCATGGAAAGAGACGCCCACGATTCTGGCACAACCGCACCTGAAGAACGTCGCTGTGCCACCGTAACGTGAACGTTATTGCTCCCGCGCCTCCCGCCGCACGCGCTTATTTCCCCACGCCGCCTGCCACCGCCTCTTCCACCACCACAACCCTGTCCCCGGCCACATTGGACAGCTTCTGCACGATCCCGCTGGGCCAGCGGATCTCCACTGTCTGCGCAGTGGCATCGGCCCCGAGCCCAAAATGCACGCGGCGGTCACTGGAGGAGCAATAACTGCTGGCGGTGGTCACCGTTTGCCACTGTTGCCCGTGCGGCGTTTCCACACGGACCACCGCGCCGATGCCATCCCGGTTGCTCTTGTGGCCGACCAGCTTCAACATCAGCCAGTGGTTCGCAGTCTGGGTTTCGTTACGGATGACGTACGCCGGCCCGCCCTCCGTCGTGACCACCAGGTCTAGCCGTCCGTCGTTATCGATATCGCCCACGGCAAGGCCGCGGGCCGCCCACCGCTCCGCGAAGATCGCTCCCGACTCGCTCGAAACATCCACAAAGCCTTTGCCCGTATTGCGCGCCAGCAAGGAAGCTTCCTTGTACTTCAGTCCGGGACTGGACGCCTCGATGGTGTCCATCACATGGCCCTGCGCCACGAACAGGTCCTTCCAACCGTCATTGTCGTAGTCGAAGAAACGCAGCCCCCAGCCGGAATGAAACATGCTCATGGCGCCGATACCCATCAAGTAGGACGCATAGGAAAACGCGCCATCCTTGGAGTTGACGTAGAGGGCATATTTCTGGTTGGCCAGAGTTCCGATGACCGCGTCGGGCCACCCGTCATTGTTGAAGTCCGAGAAATCCACGCCCATTCCGGAGTAAGTTCCGCCGTCCCCATCCACGGCGATCTCGCTTTCCAGCGCGACCTCTTCAAACGTGCCGTTACCCTTGTTGTGAAACAGGAACTCTTGCATGGCATCGTTGGCGATGAAGATGTCCATGTAGCCGTCGCGGTCGTAATCCGTGATGGCCACGCCCAGGCCCTTACCGGGCATGGTGAGGCCGGCCTGCCGGGAGACGTCCTTGAAGTGGCCGCCGCCCTCATTGTGAAAAAGCAGCACCGTCTCCGGCTGGAACAGGTCCGGATGGCAGTAGGCTCGCTGGCCCTCCCGCCGCTCGCCGCACCACAACTCGGGGAAGTCCCATTTCATGTAGCGCGCCACCACTAGGTCCAGTTTGCCGTCGTTGTCGTAATCCACCCATGCCGCGCTGGTGGACCATCCGGAACCGGCCACGCCGGCCTCGTCGGTGACGTCGGTGAAGGTACCGTTTCCGTTGTTGTGATACAGCGTGTTTCGTCCGTAGGCCGTGACGTAGAGGTCCTCGAATCCGTCATTATCGAAATCGCCGACCGCGACTCCCATCCCGTATCCCACGCCCGCCAACCCGGCCCGCTCGGTGACGTCTTCGAATGTTCCATCCTTTTTCTGGTGGTACAGCCGGTTCCAGTAGGACGGTCCATCCTTCTTGGGCATGTACCCTTTCGGCGACGGGTCGTTGATCCGCGCGCCGTTCACAAAGTAGATGTCCAGCAGCCCGTCGTTATCGTAATCGAGCAACGCGACGCCAGAGCCCATGGTCTCGAGCAGGTACTTTCGGGGTGTGGGATCGGCACGATGCAGAAATTTAATGCCGGTCTTGGCCGTGATATCCACAAACTTTCCCGCCGGTCCGGGCTGGGCCTTGGGATCGTCCGCCGCTTTGCCGGCAAGGACAGCGGCGAGAGCGCTGGTCAGCAGGAGAATCCCTCTTTGCTTATTCGTCATTCGAGCTCGACTCATTTCCGGTCCTCTGCGAGCCGGGTGACAGGAGCATCGCGCTTCTGGAGGCCGGTCGCGATCTGGAATTCGCGGTCCGAGTCCTCCTTCTTCCCCAGCTTCTTCAGAGTCAGTGCGTAGTAGTAGTGCGCTTTGTAGTACGATGGCGCGGCGGCAACTGCGCG
>JANYJN010000326.1 GCA_025358475.1 Candidatus Solibacter sp. | reverse complement strand
CTTGATCTCCATCTGTGCGATCTCGAAGTACTTCAATCCGGCGAAGAACGATGCGACACTGCAGCGTTGTCCACCCTTCTCACACGAGGCGATGCGCTCCTTGACTCTCCGCTCGATAATGTCGTAACGCTGGCGGTCCGTTGCTTTCGCGTCGATATTCCCCGTTATCGCGCTGGTGACCTCGGTGACGGAGGTTGTCACCGAGACGCGGGAACCGGGACCATTCGGCAGCTCTTCGCCCCGCGTCTTTGCCAGATAGCCGTCCTTCAGCAGGTTACGCTTCGGTGTGGAGTTGAACTGCAGTCCGCCCGTGACACAGTGATGGTTGGTAACTATGAGTCCGTCCGGTGACACGAACGAAGCGGTACACCCACCCAGCGACACAATCGCCCCCATCGGCTGTCCGGAAAGGTCGGCAAACGCCTTCGGGTCGCCCTTAAATCCCAGGGCTCTCAGCTTGGCCGACATTTCGGGAATCTGTTGAGGCATCCACATGCCTTCTTCAGCCAGCAGGCCGGCGGCGAACAGCGAGACTCCCAACAAAACGACAGATGCTCTTGCGATCTTCAACGGAGTAGTCCTCCCGCAATCAATACGGCGGATGATGAGTTTGATGCGGTCTCGTACGGCCGCCACCGCCCAGAGCATAACACCCTGCACACCACTGCGGCGGTGGCAAGGAGCCGGCACTCATCGGAAGCCCTTATTCCCATCCGGGCGTTCGCCGGGTGCACTCGACTCAGCGCGCTTACCACGGGCATCGATCCGAGGCCCTTTTTCAAGGTAGTCCGTTACTTGGACTTTTACTTCATTCCTTCCATCATTGTTTTGATTTCCGGTTGCAGGTCTCCCATTATCTGCACCATCACGGGCACCAAGCGTTGCATCACCTCCGGCATTTTCTGAAGCAAGGCTCTTCCGGCTGGCGACTTGTAGAACGCCACAATGCCGTCGAGCTCCTCTTCCGTGTAAGTGTCGGTGTAGACTTTCGCGAGCGCAGGCTTGGCTTTGCTGAGGCTCACGGCCACCAGCGCCATGATCTTTCCCTGCATTTCGCCAGCTTTCGCACGCTGCCCGGCAGGCATAACCTTGTCCATCTGCGCCGTCATGCCCCTCATCATCGGTTCCATCATCTTCATCATCTGGTCGCTCTGCGTCAGTTGCAGCAGTTCTTCGGCCTTTGCGGACTTGCTTGCTGCGTCCGCACGCAGGGGGGGTGCGCACCACAAAAGCATAACGCCGGTAACCAGAGCAATGACCATGTATTTCATGATGTGATTATACGCTACGCCTCATCGGCATTGAGGGTCAAAATGGCCCATTACACGCTTTGCTTTCACCCGTGTGCAATAGGCGCAGCCTCCTGACTGTAGTCCGGGGCCGGTAGACGGCGTTATCGGAAAATGTACGCGCCCCAAACGTCCCATGCTGGGAGATGTCGCCGCACCATTGAGGTTTTCGACAGGTGTTGGTCGCATCCTCATCCCGGCAAAAGCAGCATCCGGGGAGTTGCAGCGGGGAGGCACGCTCCCTGGGGGGACTACACTGGCATGGGGACAACTCCCGACAGGTGCATCACCGCCGATGTTACCCAGTGTTGAAGATATTATGCGTTCTTGCGGCGGCGGCCTTCGTGGGCCAGTTTAATAACCACGTCGGCGGTGGCGTCGGGGTCGTGGCGGATTCTATCGGTATTGCTGGACAGATTGCCGGTCAGAACTTTCAGCCCCATCTTCATGAGGGCGTCGATATCGTTCTCCACCGGGAGGGCGGCTTGTGTGGCGTAACGCTTCTTTAGCGCGCTGGTGATGGAGCGGACATTGACCACCGCGTAGTCCAGGAACTTGCCGCCGGCGTGGCGGTGGAGGGCGCGCACGTGATCGCTGGCGCGGAATTCGTCGGTCTCGCCGGGTTGGCACATGAGGTTGACGAAGTAGCACTTGAGGGCGGGCGAGGAACGGATGGCGGCGGCGATGCCGTGCACCAGCAGGTTGGGGACGATGCTGGTAAACAGCGAACCCGGGCCAAGGGTGACGACGTCGGCTTCGGCGATGGCGGCGAGCGCGGCGGGCAGCGGGCTGGCCTTGCGCGGGCGCAGGCGAATCGCTTGGATGCGGTGCTTGCTTCGGCTGATTTTGGTTTCGCCGACGATGATGGCGCCGTTAGAGAGCGTGGCTTCCAGCGCCACGTTGGCGGTGGTGCTGGGGTAGATGCGGCCGGCGATTTTCAGGACCTCCGAGGAGGCCTTCACGGCGTCGGGGAAATCGCCCAGAACCTGGGTGAGGGCCATCAGGAAAAGGTTGCCGAAGCTGTGGCCCTTGAGCCCGCGGCCGGATTGGAAACGGTACTGGAAGAGGCGGGAAAGCAGCGCGGAGTCTTCGCTGAGAGCGACCATGCAGTTGCGGATGTCGCCTGGCGGGAGCACGTCGAACTCGCGGCGCAGGCGTCCGGAACTGCCGCCGTCGTCGGTCACGGTGACGATGGCCGTGATGTCCACCGAAGGCATGGCGGGGCCGGCGGGCCGGGCGTAGCGCTTCAACCCCGCCAGGACACTGGACAGGCCGGTTCCCCCGCCGATGGCGACTACGCGGAGTGGCGAGTGGTCTTCCATGCGAGGGGCCTGGGCGGACTGGCCGGTGGTGGCGCAGGCGGACCCGGAGGGTACCCTGCCCAATGCCACTTAGTTTTCCCGATGTTGCGAATCCGGCAGAAATTGTGGGGCGGGCAATCTGGCCCGCAGCCCTTTCCAAGCGGCGCTTGCGCACCGTGAGCGAGCCTTCGGGCTCGGCTAGGCCGGCTGAAAGCCGGCTGCAGCCAGGCTTGGCTGCCCCACAATAAGTGGCATGAGGGTACGCCGGCGGCGAACTGCGTTTTCTCCCAGCTTGTTACCATATTTTCTTCCTCGAAAATAGACTGGCTCGCCCGGCGACCGCTCCCTCACGGTCGCGGCTCTAATTGAAATTGCGGCTGCTTCAATCGGAGCCGCGACCGTGAGGGAGCGGTTCGCCGGGGGGCATCGGCATCTTCCTCATTCGTTGCGACGCCCCCTGGGCGTCGCGAGCAACTTATCCGGATAGAGCAGGGAGCGGAACGGCGCCTGTTGGGCTAGCGGAGCGAAATCCGCATCCTGGCGCGCAATCAGACGGTTGCGCGGTTCTAGTTCAATGGCGCGGCGGAGGTTCACCTGGGCGTTGGCAACATCGCCCGCCAGTGCCTGGGCGAGCGCCAGCGCGTAGTGTATATGCTCGGAACCGGGAGCGATGGCCAGCGCCTTCTCCAGGTGGGTGCGGGCCTCGGTGATGCTGCGCGCGTTGATCAGCGCCACGCCGTAGGTATAGTATTCCTCGGCACTGCCGAGAGTGACCGCGGTAGGCTGGAGCCGACGGTCGCACATGGCGATGTGCAGTTGAGCGCGCTGGGCGACGTCGCGTTCGGCGCCTTCGGTTGCCTGCTGGAAGATAACGCGCGCTTCGGTGAACTGGCGCGCGTGGAACAGCTTGATGGCGGCGTCGAACGCGGCCAACTGCGTGGGGACGTGGGCGGCATGGGGCGGTTCCGCTTGGCGGGCGCGGCCGGAATTCGTGTTGTTTCGGGGTGCCTGGGGTTTCGTCATGCGCCGGTCCGCCATAAGAACGCAGCACGGTTATATCAGACCGCGCTATCCGGATGCAACTGGAGCGCGGTTGGCTATCCCACTCCAGCCTCCCGGAGAAACTTGGCGGACTCCTCCGGCGCGGTGGGGTTGATGTAGAAGCCAGTGGCCCATTCGAAGCCGGCCACCTTGGTAAGCCTGGGAATGATCTCGATGTGCCAATGGTAGTGTGCCAGCGGGCCTTCCTGGATGGGCGCGCTATGCACGATGAAATTGAATGCCGGCCGTTCCAGCACCTTTTCGAGCTTCCGAATAGTGGTGCGGAGGATCCAGGCCAGGTTGGCCAGGGTGGGCGCGTCGGCATCCTCGAAATGGGATTCGTGGCGCTTGGGTAGAATCCAGGTTTCAAATGGAAAGCGCGGCGCGTAGGGCGCCAGCACCGTGAAGCGGTCCGTCTCGCTGATCAGGCGCACGCCGGCGGTGGTCTCATAGCGGACGATGTCGCAGAAGATGCAGCGCTCCTTCAGATCGTGAAAGAGTTTGGCGGCCTCCACCTCTTCCCTGACGCGCTTGGGGATGACGGGAAGCGCGATCAACTGGGAGTGCGGATGATCCAGCGAAGCGCCGGCGGCATCACCATGGTTCTTGAAGAGGATGATGTAGCGGAAGCGGCCATCCTTCTTAAGATCGTGGACGCGCTCCTTGAAGGCCCAGAGGACCTCTTCGATGAGCTTTTCGGACATGTTGCCGAAGGTCTTGTCGTGGTCGGGCCCTTCGATGACCACCTCGTGGGCGCCGATGCCGTTCATCTTGTCGTACATGCCCTCGCCCTGGCGGTTCAACTCCCCTTCGATGCCGAGGACGGGGAATTTATTGGGCACCACGCGCACCCGCCAACCGGGTTGATCGCGGTTTCCCGAGGTACGGTAGGACAGCACCTCGGGCGGTGTCTTGTTTTCATTCCCGTAGCAGAAAGGGCAAATGGCGGGCGCGGGAGGCGGCGGCGCCTGGCGGACAAAATCGCTGGGGCGTTTGGCGCGATCCGTGGCTATGATGACCCATCGCCCTGTGATGGGGTCCTTACGGAGTTCAGGCAAGTGCGGAGGTTCCTCCAGAGTGATGAGCGGCGATAGGCAACACTAGATTATATCGTGGCGGAAACGGGGTGTCGGGACTGGGTCTTCGCGAGGAGATACGGTTCATGAAATGGTACAATTTGTACGAACGGTACACTACTATGACAAGACTTAATGTCTCGAAAGCGCGGGAAGAGTTCCCTGACGTGGTAAACCGTGCCGCCTACGGAAAGGAGCGGACCATTTTATCCCGCCGCGGGAAGGACTTGGCCGCCGTCATTCCGATAGAAGACCTCCGTCTGCTGGAGCGCCTGGCCCAGGAGGAAATGGACCGAATCGACCTGGAAGACGCCCACCTGGCGCTGGCGGAAGCGGCAGAAAAGGGGACCATCCCACTCCGTGACCTTATGCGGGAACTGGGGGACTGAGTCCTGGCCTACCACGTTGCAGTCACTCCCGCCGCCGAAAGGGATCTTCGCAAACTCGATCCTCACATCCGCGGGCAAGTGAACCGGGACATTCTCCGCCTCGAGGAGAATCCACGCCCGCATGGAGCGGAGAAGATGGAGACCAAAGAGACGCTCTATCGCGTCTACGTAGGGCCGGGGAAGAACTACCGCGCCATCTATCAGATTCGGGATGAAATTCTCCTGGTCCTGGTGGTGAAGGTGGGAGACGGGAAAGACGTGTACCGCGGCGTGAAGTAAGCCGGAAAAGTGTGTCCGGGCTTCGCCCGAATGCACAAGGCGGGGCCTTATACCACTACTTCAGCACTACCAGGAAGCCGTCGGCGACGCCGCCGGAGTAGCCGCCGCGGGTAATCGGCATTCCTATATTGCCGTAGCCACCCACGTAAATGCTGCCATCCGCACCAAGCACTAAGGCATTGCCCACATAGGTGCCGCTGGCTCCGAGGTAAGTGCAAAACAGAATACCGGAGTGGCCGGGCTTTCCGGGCGTAACGGCAGCGACAAAGACATCGATGCCGCCGCCCCATCCGTTGAGCGCGCCCACGGTGTAGAGATCGGGGGAGAGGGTGTAGCCGGTGAAGTAGATGTTGCCGGCGCCGTCGGGTTTGACGTCGTAGGCGACCTCGCCATGGGTGCCGCCGAAGTAAGTGGAGTAGACCAGGAAGTGCGCCGGATCGTTGGGATTGACGATGGAGACAAAAACGTCGGTGTTGCCGACGGCTTTGTACTGCACGGCATCGGAAGTGGTCGGGAAATCGTGGGAGAGGGTGAAGCCGGTGAGGATGACGTTGTTCTTGGCGTCGAGAGTGATCTTGCGGACCTCGTCGTTATCGGAGCCGCCGAAATAGGTAGAGTAGACCAGCGAAGCTTCGAGGGATTTCGTCATATCCATCATGCCGATGACGATATGGACGCCTGGGTTCACCGTTGGGCGGTCGCCGGGGCCTTCCAGCGGGAACTTAGTGGAAGTCGTGGTGATGCCGAAGTAGACCTTGCCATCTGTGCCGACGGCGATGGAGCGGCCTTCATCGGTCAATTCGCCGCCCAGGTAGGTGGAATAGGGCAGGGAAACGCTATTGCGATCGAGCTTGGTGAGGAAGGCGTCCTGCGTGCCGTAGAGTGTCTTGGCGTAGGCGCTGTCGGTGTAGGGGAAATCGGTGGCTCTGGTGTTACCGATGAGGTAGATGAAGCCGGCGCGGTCGAGCGCCATGCCGTTGATGGAGGTACTGCCGTCGGTTCCGCCGAGGTAGGTGGAGTAGGTCAGGGAATCGCCGCCTGCGATGCTGGGGTCAATGGTCGCGACGAATCCCTTCGTGCCCGTGGAAGAGGCGGTAGTTTGATACGAGGTGCCCGCCATCGGGAAGTTGATGGAGAGGGTGTATCCGGCGAGGTAGGCCACGCCGCTGGAATCCACCTCCAGCGCGGAGGGAACGTCGTTATCGGCGCCGCCCAGATAGGAGAAGTACTTGAGCGTGAAGTTGCCGTCGGTGGTATCGATAATGGCTAGAAAGATGTCGGTGCGTCCGGCATTAAGGGTATTGTAGGCCCCCTCGATGGCGGGAATTTCGCCGTTAGGGGTGTAGCCGGTGATGTAGAGCCGGCCGTTGGGCCCCATCTTCATGGCGGTGATGCGGTCGTTGCCGGAGCTGCCCATGTAGGCGCAGTAGACCAGGATGGGGTCGATGACCAGCGGGCGGGTGCGGTCGTAGCGGTCCAGCCGGAAGCCGACCTGGTTATGGGCGAGCAGGGTGTAGCGGCCTCGGATGGGACGGTTGTCCTGGTGAATCACGGGCGCTTTCTGGAGTACCTGTGCGCCATCGGAACGGAGCGCGAGATCGCCGTCCGGGGTGAGAGAGACCTGCACGTCGCCGCGGAAGTGTAGGCGGATGGCGTCGGGATTGGCGCCGGGAGCCAGGACGAAATCGTATTCAAGCTGGTTCTGGTTGCCGTAGTAGACCACGTCGATGCCCGGATAGACGCTGTGGTAGCGCACGCGGGAGTAGTTGGCGATGCCGGTGTGCCACTGGCTGCGCGCGCCCACCATATAGTTCGTAGTGGCCGGCAACTGATCGAGCGGTTCGATGACGGGCGAGGGGCTGGCGTGGACCAGGGCGATTTCGACGCGGCTGGAGCCCACCAGGAACGCCGGGCCGCGCGCCGTCAACTGGAGGTCGGCGCCGGCGGAGCGCGCCGTGAATCGCACGGATGCGTCCCACTGGCCACGGTTCTCCTCGAAGCGCAGCGGCAAGCGCGCCATCGCCGCTCTGGCCTGCGGAATGGCTGGCTCTGGTGGCGCGGCGGCGAACATCGTACCGGCGCACACGAATAACAAAAGTCCAATCAGACGATGCATACGAACTACTATTAAAACATGGGTAGGCGGAATATCGAAATGGGCGAAAACTTCACAGGCGTGAATAACCGGAAACTTACGCGGCTGGCGGCGGTAGTCGTCCTGGTGTCGGCGGCGGTAGTGGTAGCGGCCTCGGCGGCCGATATGGCGCT
>JANYJN010000316.1 GCA_025358475.1 Candidatus Solibacter sp. | reverse complement strand
CGCTCGAAATCGTGCAGGCCAAAAATGTTGGCGGCCAGCAGTCCGTAGGCGCGCGCATGCCAGTACGTTGGGTATCGCGGATTCGACGGGTGATCGAACACCGCAATGCCGGCCGCCGCACCGTCAATACGGCCTGAATAGTCGAGCCACTCGGAACGTTTACCCCACACGTTTTTCTCACCTTGCTTGTTCTGCGCATTGACCATCTTGCCGGTGCGTTTGGGCTCGGCGATATCCTTGGGCTGCCCCTCCTCGAGCGCGGAAGCGAGCCGGATGGCGAACATGCCCTCCTTGGTATCGCCGAACTTCACTTCCTGCTGCGGGGAAAGGGTGATATCGAAATCGATGGTGCGCAGTTGCGGGTCCGAGTAGAACGTCATTTTGCGGCTTTCCAGCAGGAGCGTGTCGCCGCTGGGGATTTTCCAGGCGAAGCCAGCCGAGATGGTCGCCGATTTCTTGCCGGAGGCGAGTTTGTCCACCCTCTCCAGCACGACTTTGCCTTTGCCCTTGTTAGCGCCCGGCTGCGACTCCTCGTTGGCCCAGAAATCGTAGCCGTTAACGTCGCCGTGAGTGAACCACAAGCCGCGGTGATGCGGATGATCGTGAGCTTCGCCGGGGATGTCGGTGACCATGGGGAAGCCGCGGGTCACCACTTTGCCATCCGCCGTGCGCAGCGGATGCAGATACGGTTTGGCGGTCTGGGGACCGATGTAGAAATCGGTGAACGGTTTGCCGTCGATCTCCACCGAGATCTTGTCCTTGCCCTGCTGCGTGATTTTGACCTGCGCGCACAACGGCAGCGTCAGGGCGATGGCCAATAGAAACTTCGAATCCATGGGTCTTATGGTAGCGTCATGCAGCGTCCGCTCGCGCCCCTGCATGTGCGGGCCGTGGGGGCTAACGAATGCCGATCCCCACTACCTCACCCGGTCTCAAGATTTCGAGCGCGCTGAGCACGTCCGGCATGAGAACCAGCAGATCGTCAAGGTTCGTGGTGCGGGCTCGAACAACCAGCAACGAGATCGAACGACCATGTAAGCTCTGCTGATTTGGCATGTTCCGATCCACCGTGATCAATACATCAAAGCCCGCTTGATCCGCCGCGGCCAGCAGTGCACCGTTAGCCAGGCCGGTGAGCCCCGCGTAACGGCAGGTCTGGCACTCGTGACCTGTGAAGTGATGACGGAGTCCCTCGTCTATGCACTCATCCAGGAGAAGGCGCATTTAATCGCTGGCGAGCAAGAATTCCTTGGCTTCTTCCAGAGCTTGCAAAGCCTGCTCCCGGCTGACGGTGGGGAACCCCGCCAAAAAGCGCTCCAAGCTGTACCCGGCCTCGATGTAGTCGAAGAGCGTGCGCACGAGGACTCGTGTGCCTCGAAATGTGGGAGCCCCCGACATAATGGCGGAATCGCGAACGACGACAGTCTCCATGTATTTATTGTGCCCCAATTACTTCTTCGCTGCGGGGGCGACGATCGCGGTCAATAAATCCGGCGTCGCAGTATCCCGGGTGAGGTGCGGATACTTCTCGCCGCCCCCGTAATTGATGCGGAAGGTCTGATAAAACTCGCCGTTCTTCACCAGGAGTTCGAGGGATTTGGCGCCGGTGGCGGTCTGGGCGATGGCTTCGCGCAGCGCGGTGGCGGTGTACTGCCGCGTATTCACGGCGATCAATTTCACCGACGGGGCGATGCCTGCCTTCTGCGCCGGGCCGCCGTAGCGCACGTCGGTGATGGTGGCATCCTCATTAAGCAGGATGCCGATGGAGTAGGTGAGATCGGTGATCTTGCGGGTCTCCTCGCGCGCTTTCCAGAACTCGCTTCGCACGCCGTCGTAGGTGAGCTTCCAGCCGGAGCGCTCGATGCCGCCGACCGGCGCGCGGGCGTCGGTGGAACGCAGCCGCTGATTGAGGAAGCCGGCCCAGTCGTTAGGTTGCACGGCGTTGAGCGCGGCGACGACATCGTCGAAGTTGTAGGGCTTGAGCGCCGGGGGGCCACTCGCGCCGCCGTAGAATAACTTGCAGAAATCGTCGAGGGATTTGGCGCCCTTGCTCAACTGGCGGATGGCGACGTCGGCTTCCAGCCAGATCAGCGAGCCTTCGGCGTAATAATCCACGCTACGCCGCAGGCTCTGGTAATCGCTCCCGGCTTCGTAGAGCGTCTGGGCGGCAACCGCGGTGTCTTCCAGGGGACGCCAGGTGCGGCCGAACTTGTTATCCAGTTCGGCGGCGGTTTCGGCCAGCGACTCGCGGTAGTCCTCCGCCGACCAGAGGCCGCAGCGCGGCGTCAGAATTTCGCCCAGGTAGTTGGTGAGCCCCTCGTAGACCCAGAGCAGGTCGCCCTGCATGGGCGTGTCGTAGCCGCCATCACGGCCGCCAGAGATCAGGCCGGAGGGGCGGCGGTACTTGCCGTTCCAGGAGTGGACGAATTCGTGGGGCAGCAGGTAGCCGGTGGCGCGGAGGGCATCGGAATCGATCAGGGTGCGCTCGCCAGTGCGGTCGTCGCTGGATTCGTGGTGCTCCAGCCCGAAATGCGCCACGTGGTCGCTTAGCGTGTACAGAAAGTGATAACTGCGGTAGTGATGGGCGCCGAACAGCGCGCCGGCTTCGGTGACCAGACTCTTGAAATGGCCGATCAGCTCGGGGCTAGCTTCCAGCGCGCGGTCGCTATCGGCCGCCAGGTGTAGGTAGTGCGCAGCTCCCTGTTCGGCGCCCAATTCGAAGGTGCGGTAGTGGGCGCCGGCGGAGACGGGGGAATCCACCATGGTGGTGAGCGAAGCCGGCTGGAACTCAATCTGGTTGCCGCTCTCGCGTTGGATGGGGAGCGCGGTGCCGTAGCGCCAGGAGGTGGGCACAATCAGGGTGGCCTGGTACTGGAAGGCGTCGGGTTGCGCGCCTTGCGGATAGAGCAACAACTGATTCCAGTTGAGGACGGCCAGCTCGGTAGTGGTGGAAGCGCCGCTCGTGAAGCCGCCGGATTCCGGGGGCGAGATAAAGTCGAAAGCTACTTCAATCGTGGCGGCGCCGGAGGGCACTTCCAGGTGGAAGGCGTACATGTTGTCGCTGTCGCGCTTCCAGGGAACGGTCTTGCCGCCGGCCTGGATCTTGAGGCCCACCAGATTGGCGATGGGGCCGGTGGGGCCGTGCTCGCCGGGGATCCATTCGGGATACAGCAGCGTCATGGCGCCGGCTTTGGCCGGCATGGACATTTGCACGTGGAAGAGACGCCGCGCGGCGCCGGTGGCGTCCACCTTCAGCTTGACGGGGGTTTGCGCGTGCAGCGGCCAGGAAAGCAGCGCGAGG
The DNA here is from genome assembly GCA_025358475.1 of Candidatus Solibacter sp. Lineage (GTDB taxonomy): Bacteria > Acidobacteriota > Terriglobia > Bryobacterales > Bryobacteraceae > Solibacter. The sequence goes on along the minus strand of JANYJN010000316.1, from coordinate 2,476 downwards.
AGAGCAACGGCGGAAATACGCATTGCTTCGATTCTATCAACGCTCGCGGACGCGGCGGTACGCCTCTACATCCGTCCTTAGGAACCACGCAATAATAACTTCACATCGGCTGCGTCGGCTATGTGGCGCCGGCACTCGTGCCGGCCGCGTCCCGGCTCATCGGGACCCGGCAGACGGAGAGTCTGCGCCGCGTCGGTGACGGGAAAGTTATTGTTGCGTGGTCCCTTAGTAAGGAGGCCCCTGCGTTTCACGTTAGTGGCCGCTGCCGATTCTCACTCCGTCCAACGACTCCGCGTTGCTGAACTTCGACCAGTTGAAGCCGTAGAAGGCAACCACCATGAAGCAGACCATCGGTACGATGAAGGCGCGCGACATATCCCACTTGTCGGCGACCGCGCCCATGATCTTCGGCAGGATGGCGCCGCCCATGATCGCCATGACGATGAAGGCCGATGCTTTTTTCGCCCGCGCGCCCAGACCGAAAATCCCCAGCGCGAAGATGGTCGGGAACATGATGGACATGAAGAAGTAGCTGGCGAACACGCAGATTACGGAAAACCATCCCAGTTTCAGGAACACCAGCAGACAAACGGCCACGTTGACCGCCGCGTACGCGCCGAGAACTTTGTGCGCGGGGAATTTTTTCACCATCCCAGCGCCCGTGAATCGCCCCACCAGGAAGAACACAAAGCCCAGCGACGCCAGGTTCGAAGCGCCCTTGTTGCTGATCCCCAGCACCCCGTTCTTGCCGGTCTCGAACCAGCCGAGCAGCCAATCGTGCAGCCAGCCGGAATTGGCGGCCAGATGGTTTAGTCCTGAATTCCAGGATGCGGGAATGGCGGGAACTTCCGCAGTCATATAGTTAATGAAGAAGCTGAAAATACCGGCCTGCGCGGCCACGTAGAAGAACTGCGCGGCCACCGCCATCACAAAATGCGGGTGGCTCCAGATGGAATGCGAAACTCCCGGCGCCGCATCTTCCAGGTGGTAATCGTCCTCACTCTTGATATCCGGCACGTTGGCAAAGTAGAAAATCACCGCGATCACGATCACCACCACGGCCACGCCCACGTAGGGAATGTAAAGCGTCTGGCTGCCCGTGCTATTTCCCGCCGCGTCCTTCCCATAGAAGAACATGCTGCCCACGACGGGCCCGAAAATCCAGCCGATGCCGTTGCAGGATTGCGCCAGATTGATGCGCGTGGCGGCGAACGTCTTGGGGCCCAGCACCGTCGTGTACGGATTCGCAATGGTCTCTAGAAACGTGAGCCCGGTGGCGATCACGCAAACGCCGGCCAGGAAGGCGACAAACGCGGTGGTGGACGATACCGTTCCTTCATGCACCATGGCATTGATGTGGGTCGCCGGGATGAACCAGAATCCGCCGGCTGCGACAATCAGGAGCCCGGTGATGATGCCGCCCTTATATCCCAGTTTGGTGGCTAGCCACCCCGCCGGCATCGACATCAGGAAGTAGCCCAGGTAGTGTGCGAACTGCACCCAGGCGGACTGCGATTTCGTGAGCCCCAGTTCCTCCTGGAAGTGCTTGTCCATGACGTCGATCATCCCGTTGCAGAATCCCCAAAGCAGAAACAACGAGCTCACCAGGATGAACGTGAACATCAGGTTCTTCCCGTCATCGCCTACGAAGAGGCCCTTCTTGGTGGTTTCGGTCATTGTGGTTGGCAACGATTTTAACAGGGATACAGGTCTCCGATGCGAGTCAGTTAACGATATTCTTTGCGCAACCTCGCTACAGCACGTGAAAGTAGCCGTTGCGCTCCAGCACTTCCACCGGGACGCCGAATAGCCCGCTCAGGCTACCAGCTTCCAACACGCTCTCCTTGGGGCCATCCAGCACCACGCGGCCCTCGCCGATCAGCACCACGCGGCGCATCTCCGGGATGATGTCCGGCAGGTGGTGCGTCACCATCAGGATGCTGATGCCGTTGCGCGCCAACTTGCGCAGCACCTCGCGCAGTTCCCAGGTGGCGCGCAGGTCCAGGCTGGTGGTGGGCTCGTCCAGCACCAGCGCCCGCGGACTGTGTACCAGTGCCCGCGCGATCAGGATGCGGCGCGCCTCGCCACTCGACATTTCATTGGTGTGGCGCGCCGAAAGGTGAGAGATTTCGAGCAGTTCCATCACCTCTTGCGCCTTGCGTTCCATCTCCGCCGTCACCGCATGATGCGGCCATAGGCCCACGCTGCCGAAGAACCCGGAGAGCGCGATCTCGTAGCCCGAGTAGTCGCGCGTGCACATCTGCATCCAGTCGTTGGACACGATGCCGAGGTGATGGCGCAGCTCGAAAAGGCGCCACTTGTCGCGCCCCATAATGCGCAGCGCCCAGGGTTCGGGCTTCAGGACGGGGTACAGGTCGCGCGAAATCAGCTTGATCAGCGTCGATTTGCCGCACCCGTTGGGCCCCAGGATGGCGACATGCTCGCCCTGCGCGATGGAGAGCGAGACACCGTCCAA
>JANYJN010000315.1 GCA_025358475.1 Candidatus Solibacter sp. | reverse complement strand
CCTGCCCACCGCTTCCCGTGCCGCCAGGTGAGCCGGCGCCCGTAAAACCGTTTTCGGAATAGAAGCCGTACTGGTCGTACATGGGACGCTTCTTGGCGTCGCTGAGCACGTCGTAGGCTTCCTGTACGTTCTTGAAACGCTCCTCGGAGGCCTTGTCACCCGGGTTGAGGTCGGGATGGTGTTTACGGGCGAGCTTCCGGTAGGCCTTGCGGATCTCCTCCGTGCCTGCCTTCCGCGGTATGCCGAGCGTTTCGTAGTAATCGTGCTTGGGAGTCGCCATAGGATTCAAACATGCGACCTTGCGCCCCTAAAATTGGGGCGCAAGGGTCAGGGCGGCGCAAGACACCGCCTTATTTGCCGGTATCACTTCTTGTCGTCGACATCCACAAACTCGGCATCGACCACGTTATCCTTGCCTTTGTCATCCGGCTTGGGCGGGCCATCGGTGGGCGCTTGCTGCGCTCCGGGCGGCGGCGTGCTCTTGTACATGGCTTCCGCCAGTTTGTGGCTGGCAGTGGTGAGACGATCGACGGCGGCGTTGATCTTGTCGGCATCGTTCTCGTTGAGGATTTTCTTAGTCTCTTCGAGAGCGTCGTCTATCTCCTTGGCTTCGGCTTCGCCAACCTTGCCGCGGTGCTCCTTCAGCGTTTTTTCGACGTTGTACACCATGGCATCGGCGCGATTCCGGGCGTCGATGGTGTCCTTCTGCTTGCGGTCCTCGGCCGCGTGCGATTCGGCATCCCTGGCCATCTTCTCCACCTCGTCCTTGGAGAGGCCGCTGGAGCTCGTGATGGTGATTTTCTGTTCGTTATTGGTGCCGCGATCCTTGGCGGTCACATTGAGGATGCCATTGGCATCGATATCGAAGGTGACTTCGATTTGCGGCACGCCGCGGGGGGCCGGCGGGATATTGCCCAGTTGGAAGACGCCCAGAAGGCGGTTGTCGTGGGCCATTGCGCGCTCACCCTGATGGACCTTGATCTCTACCGACGGCTGGTTTTCGCTAGCCGTGGAGAAGACCTCGCTCTTGCGGGTGGGGATCGTAGTATTGCGCTCGATGAGCTTGGTGAAGACGCCGCCCATGGTTTCGATACCGAGCGAGAGCGGGGTGACGTCGAGGAGCAGGACGTCCTTGACCTCGCCGCCAAGTACGCCGCCCTGGACCGCGGCTCCGATGGCAACCACTTCGTCGGGGTTCACGCCCTTGTGGGGCTCCTTGTTGAATAACTCGCGGACCAGGGCCTGTATCCGCGGCATGCGGGTCTGGCCGCCAACCATGACCACCTCATCGATCTGCGAGGGGACCACGCCGGCGTCGCTCATGGCCTGCTTGCACGGGCCGATGGAACGCTGCAGAATGTCTTCCACCATCTGCTCAAACCGCGCACGGGTCAACTTCATCTGCAAGTGTTTGGGACCGGTGGCGTCGGCCGTGACAAAGGGCAGATTGATGTCGGTTTCGAGGAGGGTGGAGAGCTCCATCTTGGCCTTTTCGGCAGCCTCTTTGAGGCGCTGTAGGGCCATCTGATCCTTGGAGAGGTCGATGCCGTTTTCCTTCTTGAACTCGCTGACAATCCAATCGATGACGCGCTGGTCGATGTTGTCGCCGCCCAGGTGGGTGTCACCGTTGGTAGACTTGACCTCCACCACGCCTTCGCCCACTTCGAGAATCGAGATATCGAAGGTGCCACCGCCGAAATCGTAGACGGCAATGGTCTCGTTCTTTATCTTATCCAGGCCGTAAGCCAGCGCAGCCGCGGTCGGCTCGTTGATGATGCGCATGACTTCGAGACCGGCGATCCTGCCGGCGTCCTTGGTGGATTGGCGCTGCGCGTCGTTGAAATAGGCGGGTACGGTGATGACCGCTTGGGTGACCTTTTCGCCAAGGTAGCTCTCGGCAGCTTCCTTGAGCTTGGTCAGAATCATGGCGGAGATTTCCGGCGGGGAGTACTTCTTGCCCGAGATGTCCACGCGGGCATCGCCGTTATCGCCACGGACGGCCTTGTAAGGGACCATCTTCATTTCTTCGTTGACTTCGTCGAAGCGGCGCCCCATGAAGCGCTTGATTGAGAAAACCGTGTTTTCAGGGTTGGTGATGGCCTGCCGTTTGGCCACCTGCCCCACCAGGCGCTCCCCACTCTTGGTAAACGCCACCACGGACGGCGTGGTGCGTTGGCCTTCCTGATTCGCTATTACCGTCGGCTGACCAGCTTCCATCACGGCGACGCACGAGTTCGTGGTGCCCAAATCGATGCCTATAATCTTTCCCATTTGCTTGAATGTCTCCCTCGATCTTATTTGAGTATTTACGATGGCGCGCCGCCTTAGGTGGCGGCTCAGTACACTCCCATTATCAAATCTTAGTGCGTTATTGTCAAGCTTTATTTGAGTGTGTGGGGCTCAATGGTACGTGCGCGGTCGGCCAGGATCTGCACCAGCGCCGGGTGACCATCCAATGACGCCGTGACGAGTATGGGTATGCTGTTGTTTTTGTTGGAGATATGCGCCACAAGTGTGGGCAGGTCGCGTTCCAGATGCATGCCGGGGGTAAGAAAGTATGGAATGATGACGATGCGCTCTACGCCTCTAGCCACCAACAGATCGGCAGCCTCTTCCAGGTTGGGACGGCCCAGTTCCAGGAAGGCGGCTTCCACTACGGAGCAGTCGGCCGCGCGTGCGAGGTCCGCGGCTACCGAGCGGACGGCTTGGTTGGCCGCCTCGATGCGGGAGCCATGGGCGAAGACAATGATTCCAGTGGTCACGCGTTACTGATGTACGCGCGCATGTGGTGGATTTCTTCTGTTTTCTGAGCCAGCTCGAAATTCATGAGGTCGCGCATGGAGAGAAAGGCCACCACATGACCCTTGCGTGTCACTGGCAAGTGGCGGCAATTGTGTGATTGCATGGATTCCATAGCTTCTTCCAGACTGGCCGATTCGTCAATCGTGAACACGTCGGTGCTCATGACCGTGCCGACCGGCGTGCCCTCGGGATCGCGGCGCTCCACGACAATCCGCTTTAAGAGATCGCGCTCGCTGAAAACGCCGCGCAATCCGTCCCCGTTTAATACCAGAATGGCTCCAACGTGAAGATCCGCCATTTTCCGGGCAACTTCCGCTACGGATTGATGCTCTTCGACGGAGAACAGTTCACGTTGCTGCACAATGTCTTTCACGCCGGACATACACACCCCTTCCCGATGACATGAGGAATATATCACAAATGTTGCCGGGGTGACAGGTCATAATAATACGGTGGCGCAAGGAATGCGGTTTGAGTGCCAGCCGGGATGTACGGAATGTTGCAGGCAGCAGGGGTTTGTATACCTGTCGGAGGCCGACCTGGTGCGCGCTGCCAGGTTTGTGGGGATGACTGCAACCGCCTTCGAGCGTAAGTATGTGTACCGGACCAGCAACCGCACGAGGCTCCGCATACCGCGGCGTGCGCACTGTCACTTCCTGGTCGATGGTGGCTGCCGGATCCATCCCGCGAAGCCGGCCCAGTGCCGGATCTTCCCCTTCTGGCCCGAATTGGTGGACCATCCGCGGGCATGGAAGAAAACGGCGGCCTATTGTCCGGGAATCGGCAAAGGCCGGCTGATTCAAATCAAGAGCGCGCAGTCGCAGGCCGAGGAGATGCGGCAGGAGCACCCCAGGTTGTACTGGTAGGGGGCGGCCTTGCGGCGCGGTTTGCGGTCTATACCCTCCTCTGCCAGATGGTGACCTCCGTTCCGGATGATCTCCGCGTCGCCGCTATCCCGCGGCGCGCTTCTGGGTCATGGTGTCGCTGGTCTCGACTGCCTGTTGGAGCAGCCATTCCAGCGAGGGCAGCGGACGCACTACCATGAATATCTGGTACGCGAACAGCGATCTGGATATCCGGATCAGCGCGCTATTGACTCGGACCAGGAATCTCGCTAAAGCAGTATCGCCGAGCGCCACGGGGAAGGGGGCAGGCACGCCGCGGATTTCCTCGATACGATAACCGGACTGTTCGAAAAGGTTGCGGAGGGTCGCGAAGGTGAATAATCGCGCATGGGTGAGGTCCAGAATCCCGCGCGATCCGTAGTTGAAAAAACCCAGCAGCAACATCAACCGCGTCACCACGAATGCCACATTCCCCGTGCTGACAATCACGCGAGTGTCTTCGGATTGCCGGCGCGACGCGCGCAAAGCGTCGGCAAACGCCTCGGGCGAACGCAGGTGTTCAATGACATCGAGCAGCAGGATGTACTGGAACGCTCCGGCGTCCAAGGGAAACCCGCAGTTGTCGAGATCGCCTTGGACGAATTCCTTGAGACCGGAATCCGCGAAAGGAGGGAATTGGTCGATGCCCGTGACCTCGCAGTTCCTGTCCTTAAGGGCGCGCGCCATGTACCCGGAGGCGCACCCGACATCGACCACCTTCGACCCTGGCTTGACGCGTGCCAGCGCCAGCGTGTGAGGGCTTTCGAAGCCCCACTTGGACTGGTAGAGGAGATTCATTCCACCGGCGGAGACGTCGAAGTTTCGCTGATAGAAGATTGCCATGTCCTGCGCCCGCGAAAGGAGCGTACTTTTGACCACGTCCCAGGCATATTTAATCCCATTAACGTGGCAGATCTCGTCGCCGTAATACGTGGGAATCGGCAATTCCCGGATGCGCATTCCGGCACGAAGCAGTTGGATGATAATCTCCGTGTCGAAATGAAAATCGTTGGTGTTCCTCCCGAAGGGCAGTTTCTTCAGAGCTTCCACCGAGTAGAGACGGTATCCGGAGTGGAATTCGGAGAGGTGGGAGTGCAGCAGGCGGTTCTGTATTTTGGTGAGGATCTTGTTCCCCACGTATTTGTATAAAGGCATGCCGCCGCGCAGCGCATCGCCGCGCTCCGTCATGCGGGAGCCGAACACGGCGTCGGCTTCGCCGTCGAGCAGCGGTTGGAGCAGATCGGGAAGCCGCTCCGGCGCGTATTGCCCATCGCCATGCACCAGGGCTACGATATCGAAGCCATTTTCGATAGCGTAGTGAAAGCCGATTTTCTGGTTTCCGCCATAGCCCTGGTTGACCGGGTTGAAGAGGACCGTCAGCGGAAACCGGCTATCTCCCATGGCGCGAGCCTTGTGAAAGGTCTGGTCCTTCGAGGAATCGTCGATGATCAGGATTTCGGTGTGGTATTGAGACAGCGAATCCGGGATGCGTTGGATCACACTTTGAATAGTGCGCTCCGCATTGTATGCCACGACGAAAATGAGTACTCTAGGGGTCATCCGTTCCTGCTTGCCCCGCATGGCGGACGCATCCCCACGATATCACGGCCTCACACCCGTCGAATGCTTTGGAAGTGTGGCTGGAAGATGTCGACGGCTTCAATGCTAAATTTGAGGCAGTACCTATTCGTCAGGATTCCTATGTGCGGTATTGCCGGTTTCGTGCGTCTCGATCAACCCGCCCAGCGTTCGCTGGTGCAGGCCATGTGCGACGAGATTCGTCATCGTGGTCCGGATGACGAAGGCGTGTATGTGGATGGCGGGTGCGCAATCGGCATGCGCCGCCTCAGCATCATCGATCTCTCCACCGGCCACCAGCCGATCTCTAACGAGGATGGCTCGGTGTGGATCGTCTTCAATGGCGAGATCTACAACTACCAGGAATTGCGCGCGGACCTGATGGAGCGCGGGCACCGGTTCCAAACCTCCAGCGATACCGAGACGCTGGTTCACCTTTACGAACAGGAAGGCGTGGAGGGTCTCAAGCGGCTTCGCGGCATGTTCGCGTTCGCCATCTGGGATGCCCGCCAGAGCCGGCTCCTGTTGGCGCGCGACCGTTTCGGCAAGAAGCCGTTATACTACGCCGTCCTGCCCACTGGCATCTATTTCGGCAGCGAAATCTCTTGCCTGCGCACGGCCGGAGTACCGCTGGAAACCGACAGCGAGGCGCTCCGCCTGTACTTCGAGTTCAATTACATACCGGATCCGCTGACCGCCTATCGCGCCATCCGCCGGGTACCCGCCGGATGTTGGCTCACGTACGAGCGCGGCGCGGTGCAACAGGGCCGCTACTGGCGGATGCCGGTGCCTGCCGCCGAACCCGCGCCCGGCTTGACGCACGCCGAAGCCGTGGTCCGCGTGCGCGAGAAGTTCGACGAAGCCGTGCGTATCCGCATGATCGCCGACGTGCCGCTGGGCGCCTTCCTGAGCGGCGGCATCGATTCCAGTTCCGTGGTGGCGTCCATGGCGCGGCAGTCGACGGAACCCGTCAAGACGTTCTCCATCGGCTTCGAAGAAAGCCGCTTCAATGAGTTGCCCTATGCCAAGATGGTGGCCGAAAAGTACGCTACCGAACATCACGAAATCGTGGTTCGGCCGGAAGCGATCAGTATCGTTCACAAGCTCATGAAACACTTCGGCGAGCCGTTCGCCGACGCTTCCGCCATACCCACCTTCATCGTGAGCGAGTTCGCCGCGCGATTCGTGAAGGTGGCGCTGAGCGGCGATGGCGGCGATGAACTGTTCGGCGGCTATACCAGCTTGCAGCAGGTACGGCGCTTGAGCCCGCTGGACCGCGTTCCGCAATCGGCGCGGTTGCTGATGTCGTGGATTTCAGACAGGCTGCCGTATTCCGCGTATGGCAAGAATTTTCTGTACATGATGGGGCGGCGGAGCGGTCTGGACCGCTATTTTGCCTTCAACTACGCGCCCTACCACATGCGATCGCGGCTGCTGCGGCCAGAGTGGATGATGCCCGCCGAGGCCGGTTTCCTGGCACGCGCCCTGCCGGATTGCATCTTGCCCGAGGATGCCGGCACGCTCTCCCAGGTAATG
>JANYJN010000314.1 GCA_025358475.1 Candidatus Solibacter sp. | reverse complement strand
CGCGCAAGGACGGCGAGTGGGTTCCGAATCGGTACGGCGGCAACGAGAACCTGGAGGCCATCGAATTCATCCGGCGCTTCAACGAGTTGGCGCACACCGTCCCGGGCGCCTTCACCGTGGCCGAGGAATCCACCGCCTTCGCGGGCGTGTCCAAGCCGGTCTACCTCAACGGGCTGGGCTTCACCATGAAGTGGAACATGGGGTGGATGCACGACATGCTGGACTACTTCAGCCACGACCCCATCTACCGCAAGTATCAGCACAACAACATCACCTTCAGCCTGCTGTATGCGTTCACCGAGAATTTCGTGCTGCCCATTTCGCACGACGAGGTGGTTCACGGCAAGGGGTCGCTGCTCAACAAGATGCCCGGCGACGAGTGGCGCCAGTTCGCCAACGTGCGCGCGTTCCTGGCATACATGTGGATGCATCCGGGGAAGAAGTTGCTCTTTATGGGGCAGGAAATTGGGCAGCGCGAGGAGTGGAATCACAACCAGGGCATACGCTGGGAGCTGCTGGAATTCGATTGCCACCGCAAGCTCCAGACCCTGGTGCGCGAACTCAACCGGCTGTATCGAGCGAGCCCGGCGCTCTATGAAGTGGATTTCCACCACTCGGGCTTCGAGTGGGTAGACTTCCGCGATGGCCAGAATTCCATCATCGCCTTTCTGCGCCGCGGCCATGACCCGAAGGATTTCATCCTGATCTGCTGCAACTTCACTCCGGTGCCACGTCAAGGGTACGAGTTCGGCGTGCCGGAAGAGGGCTTTTATCAGGAGATTCTGAATACGGATTCGGAGTTATTCGGCGGCAGCAACATGGGCAACGGCGGGTGCGTATCGTCGCGGCCCATACCCATGCACCAACGCCCGCACTCTATCGCCATAACCCTGCCGCCCCTGGCGGTGGTGGCGTTTAAAAAGCTTTAATGGGCCGTGATACGCGGACCACGTTACTTCAGCCGAGGGGGCCCAAGCACGCAGAATCGGCTGATCGGTCCAACGCTCCCAGCGGCGGTCTGGCTGGCGTTCTATAATCGAATTTGCCCAGGGCTCAATTGCCGGATGCGCCACTTGCGTTCATCAAGAACTGCCTACGCGGCGGACGCGTCCGCTGGACGTTTCATGTGACCATGCGGATTCAGCAACGCGGGCTAACGGCAGGAATGATTCGCAACGCGATGGCAACGCTGGAGATTCTCGAAGCGTACCCGCAAGATAAATACTTGCCTAGTTTTCTCGTGAGGGGCGAATCCGAAGAGTGCGTTTTCCATGCCCACATCGCAACGGATGTAGAGGGAGAAAATATCCGAATCGTTACCATGTACGCTCCCGACCCTAACGAATGGGACGTGGAGTTGCGTGTTAGGAGGAACAGATGAGATGCCGAATTTGCGGAGGATTACTGGAACCGCGAGTCACGGATCTACCCTTTAAAATCGGTGATTCGTCAATCGTGATTCTCAGGTCGCTCCCGGTACTACAGTGCCGCCAGTGCGGGGATACCGAATTGGAACAGGCGACGATGTCACGGGTCGATCAGCTCCTCGCCGCGGTGGATGGCTCCGCCGAATTGGAAGTCATCCGATACGCCGCCTGACCGCGGTCAACTGCGCGCGCGGGAGGCCGAAGAGGCGATAACCTTCGACCCGCTGAAGCCGTAGTACACGATATAGAGGTAACAAATCGCGGGCATGATGAACGCCGAATGGATGCCTATGGAATCGGCCAGCGCGCCTTGCAGCATGGGGAGGAGCGCACCGCCCACAATCGCCATGATCATCAGGCTTGAACCTTTGCCGGTCAGCGGGCCGAGTTCCGCAATACCCAGCGTGAAGATGGTGGGGAACATTACGGAATTAAACAGGCCCACCGCAATGATGCTGCCCATCGCAACGCCTCCCGTGCTGACCACCGAAATCCATACCAACGCGGAAGCCACAACGGCCGCGCCGCCCAACACTTTACCGGGCGACATTTTGCGCATCACGGCAGAGCCGACGAAGCGGCCTACCATAGCCCCGCCCCAATAGAAGGAAACGTATCCCGCCGCGGCGCGCTCCGTGAGACCACCGATATTTGGCTGCGTGAAGTAGTTCACCAGGAAACTGCCGATGGAAACCTCCGCTCCCACGTACACGAAGATGCCGATGGCGCCCAGTAGCAGATGCCGGTGCTGCCAGATGCTATCGCCGGCCAACACGCCGTGACCCTCTTCGATATCGGGCAGTGTGGGCAGATGGAAGCGCGAAACGCCGAACGCCAGCAGGAACAGCGTGAGGGCGATCCCGATGTATGGCAGTTGGACGGAGCGCGCGTCGGCCGCCCCGGCCGTCGCCGAGAGAATCAACAGTCCACCGAGCAACGGCCCGATGGCGGTCCCGAGCGAGTTGAATGCCTGCGCCAGGTTCAAGCGGCTGGAGGCCTTGGCGGGGTCGCCCAATTGCGCCACGTAAGGGTTGGCCGCCACTTGCAGCAAGGTCATCCCGCTGGCCAGCACCCACAGCGCGCCCAGGAACAAGGCGTACGCCTTGACCGCCGCTGCCGGGTAGAACATCAGCGCGCCGATCCCCATAACCACCAGTCCCAGCACAATCGATTTCTGGTAGCCCAAGCGCGCCAGGATGCGCGAGGACGGTATCGACATCAGAAAATAGGCCGAGAAAAAGGTGAACTGAATCAACATCGTCTGCGTGTAATTCAGATCGAACAGCGCCTTGAGGTGAGGCACCAGGATATCGTTCAGAACGGTAACGAACCCCCACATGAAGAAGACTGTGGTGACCACGCTCAAGGCGAGGCCGGTCTTTCGTGGGGCTGCGTCGGTGATAGAGGGATTCATGGGCTCGCGCGCCAGTATAACTGATTTCGCCGGGCCGAAAGGCGAGGGCCGGCTCAAAGCCCGGCGCCGCGCACGGCTTCCACAAACAATCGCGCCACCAGCGGCGCATCGAACTGCTCCACCCACGCGAGGCCTCTGGCGGACTGCGCGGCGCGCGCGGCGTGTGCCTGAGGGGCATCATGAAGCGCGAGGATCGCCGCCGCCAGCGATTCCGCGCTATCCGGCTCCACCAGGGTGGCATGCGGCGCCACTTCCGGCATGGCCGCCGTGCGCGCCGCCACGATCGGCTTGCCGGCCGCCATAGCTTCCAACAACACGATGCCGAAGCCTTCCTGAACGCTGGGCAGGCAGAAGACGTGGGCGCGATTGTATTCGGCGGCCAGGGCGGCGCGCGAAATGTCGCCCAGCCAGGTAACTGTGTTCTCTAATTTGAGATGGCCGGCCCGCGCCCGCCACGCGGCGTTGCGGGGTCCATTGCCTACAATGCGGATTTCCAGGTTGGGAATCATGCCGCGCAATGCGGCCGCCGCTTCGATCAGCAGGCCGACCCGCTTGCGGCGGTAGAAGCGCCCCACATTGAGCACCGTGAAGCGCGTGGCCTCGGCCGGGAAGGCCGCGAGGAGGCGGCGCCACTCGGCCAGATCGATCAACTCCGGCACCACCGTGGGAAATTGCTCCAGGCCGTAAAAACGCTGCGCGCATTCGCCCGAATAGCGGCTCGACACCAGCACGCGCGCCGCCCGGTGAACGTGCAGCCGTTCGCAGCGCGCCTGCACGCTCATGGTGAGCCGGGTGAACCCGCGCTCGAAACGCACCTCGTCAGAGATCACGCCCTTGAGCGACGCGATATGGAGTGTGCCGGGCGCGCCGGCGGCGATGCGGTAGCCGTCCATATCGAAGCCCACCGTGCAATCGTACGCGGAGGATGCGCGCAACCCGCGGTTAAACCAAAGCCGCTCGGCGGTGAAGACCGGGAAGTGGCGTGCGGGGGATTCGAAATCCACGGTGTGCCCGAGTTGGCCCAGCGCGTTGGCCAGCACCGAGATGCCGACGTAGGTCCCGCTGCCGCGGGCGATGTCCCGCGGCGTCGAAGTGAGGAAGCGTATTCTCAAGGTATCCGAACCACCAGGATACCTAAACATCGAGTGCGGCCCTTTCCGACGCTACACTGGAAGCGTGATGGAGAAAGCGGTATGCCTCTTAAGCGGGGGCCTGGATTCGGCGACTTGCCTGGCGCTGGCGCGGCGCGACGGGTACCAGTGCTACGCGCTCTCGTTCGATTACGGGCAGCGGCACAAGGTCGAGCTCGATGCGGCGGCACGGGTGGCGCTGGCGCTCGGCGCCACGCGGCACATGGTGGCCAAGATCGGCCTCGATGCCTTCGGCGGGTCGGCCCTGACCAGTGGGATCGAGGTGCCGAAGGGGCGCTCGGCGGGCGAGATGGGGGAGGGCATCCCGGTGACCTACGTGCCGGCGCGGAACACCATCTTCCTTTCGTTTGCGCTGGCCTGGGCGGAGGTGCTCGAAAGCTCGCACATCTTCATCGGCGTCAACGCGCTGGACTACTCGGGGTACCCCGACTGCCGTCCCGAGTTCATTGCGGCCTACGAACGCATGGCCAACCTGGCGACCAAAGCGGGGGTGGAGGGGCGGACGCGGGTCAAGATCCACACCCCCCTGCTGCACCTGACCAAGGCGGGGATCGTCAAGCTGGGGCGGGAGTTGGGGCTCGATTTCGGGCTGACCTTCAGTTGCTACGATCCGGGGGCGGATGGCCGGGCGTGCGGGCAGTGCGACGCCTGCCTGTTGCGACGCAAGGGGTTCGACGAGGCGGGCATTGAAGATCGCTGAACTGTTCTACTCCATTCAAGGCGAGGGTTCGCTAGTGGGCGTGCCCTCGGTGTTCATCCGCACCAGCGGGTGCAATTTGCGCTGCGCGTGGTGCGATACGCCCTACACGTCGTGGCAGCCGGAGGGGACCGAACTCGAGCTGGATCGGATACTGGACGAAGTGGCGGCGCACGGTACGCGGCACGTGGTGGTGACCGGCGGGGAGCCGATGATCGCGCCGGACATCATCGCACTGACCGGGCGGCTGCGTGCGCTCGGCAAGCACATCACCATCGA
>JANYJN010000291.1 GCA_025358475.1 Candidatus Solibacter sp. | reverse complement strand
GCGCTGCGGACGCTGTGGCGGGCGCCGGGGTAACGGCAGGGGCAGCGGCTGGTGGGATATGGAATCTGCAATTACCGGTCTACCTGGAGTTGGTTGGCTGGGTAGCGGTGCATCGGAATAGATTGTCCCGTTAGTCAGTTGAGCCGTCCTGAAGGTTCCCGCAGCAACCGCCTGGCCGCAAGTAAGCCTAAAGTAGTAGAGCGTATCGGGTTGCAGCGTCCTGGAATACGCAGTGTTGCCGCGTCCCACTTCCGTCAAGGGCGTACCGATGAGAATGGTACGCCGTCTTCCGCCCCCGAAACTTCGGCCTCGGGCGTCGCTATTGGAGCCTTCAAAAAGAAGCAAATCAAGGTCATGGAGTGGCGGCCAATATTCGGGAGAGTCGCCCGCTTCGACGATGCATGGCGCGTCGGTAGGGGCGGTATAGAATAGTATTGCCTGGGTTTCGGTCGTTCCAAGCACCGAGACAGGAAGGTCAACTTGGCCCATCGCTCTATTTGGGCAATTCGTGACTAAAAGGGCAGCCAACCAAAAAGGCTTGGCTCTATTCAGCACCGCAATGCTCCCTACGGCCAATCGTCGCCGCCTTCCAGGACATCAATTAGTATACACCGGAGGCGAGACTGCGATCGCAATGTGCTGAGGCGAAAAGGGAAATCTTCAACTGCGACATTTGCGAACCACTGCTATCCGGATGAGAGTCGAGCATTATCAACTGGCTGGTGGGAGTTAGTTGGGAGAAGGAGACACGACTTGACTCCGCTGCCGGTTGACTACTAACACGTTAGGCGTTGTGTGTGTCCGCATCGGCGCTGTGACGCGAACATGCAACTTTTTTAAGTCTAGCTAGTTCATCGCTTTACGCAGGATTTCAGGTCCGGCGCGAACTCTTCATTGAACCTTGGCCTGCCACAATGTCAACAGATGGAGGGCCTGTCCCACGCTAGATATCACGACAGTTCGGCGTCGGGACGGTCCATTAATCCTATGATCGGAAATCAACATGAGAATCGTAATTACACTTCTCATCGCGGCTGGCCGTTTTGCCTTGGCATCGGGCAGCGTCAGCCTCGCGATGGCGGACATATTGACTTGCGGGCGGACGGTATACGGACGCGCCTTGATACTTGCCGAGGCGCCCATGATACACCAAAGCCGCGAGGCAAAGATGACGGCATTGGGAGTGAAGGTGCAGCAGGAACCAGAAGAGAACCAGGGGGGAAAATAGTTATGCGTTTCATAGTCGTGTTGTTGATCGCGGCCGCTTGTTTCGGGCAGGCCAAGCAGAACGTGGTACAAACGGGAACGGTGGACGCGCGTGGAGCAAACTGGCTTCCGCCGACCTCCACGTTTGCGAGCCCCCCGGCTTCCCCGGCGACCGGCTCGGTTTATATCTTTACGGACGCGAACGCCGTCGGTACCTGCTCAGCCGGGGGAAGTTCCCTGGCGACCTGCCGCTGGAGCGGGTCTGCGTGGGCGGCGGTTAGCGGGGGCGGCGGAAGTGGCGGCGCACCCTACTTATCCCCGCTGATCGCTGGTCCGGACTCGATGAAGACTATCGCCGGCGCCACGCATGGATTCGCCACAGCGGCGTTGCTTGTGGCGGTTTACAACAACGCTTCCCCACGCAACGCGATCGCGGTTGCGTGGACAGTCAACGCATCTACTTACGACGTCGTCATCACGTTTGGAAGCCCGCAGAGCAACTACTACGTGGTGGTAGACGGCGGCGTGGGGCCTGCGGGTCCGGCCGGTGCAACGGGTGCAACGGGTGCAATGGGTGCAACGGGTGCGACGGGTGCAATGGGTGCAACGGGTGCGACGGGTGCAATGGGTGCGACGGGTGCGACGGGTGCGACGGGCAGCGGTGGAGGTGCGCTCTCTGCGATCACGGCGGCGTCTGGCACGAACACTATCGCTAACGGAGATAACGCGCAACTGTGGAACTGGGCGACCACTACGGCGGGGCGCGTTGGAATCGCATTTGGCGAAACAACGGCTTCTACGGCGGCTGGTGTGCCATATGACTTACAGGTCTCGACCTTGACGGGTTCGACAGCTACCCCGTTGAACGTGACGAACTCGCTTAACGGCTCGCAGACCCTGCCTGCGCTTTCTATCACTCCGACGTGGAATACGACTGGCGTGGTTGACGCAGCCCTCTTGGTCAATGCCACAAATACTGCCAGCGGCACCGCATCGAAGCTTCTGGATCTCCAGATTGGCGGCAGTACACAGTTCAATGTGGACAAGACCGGGCTGACGACGGCTCTGGGTGGCGTGGCAACGGGCAACGGGCCGCCTGCTTGTGTGGTTGGCACGGCAGGCGCTCTCTGCCAAGGCGAAGGAACTGCGCCAACAGCCGCAGCGGCGGTGGGCCAACTGTACACGGATTCCACCTGGCACGATATGGCAATTCAGACCAACGGCGGCGCGGCGAAGCTCTTACATTCTACGGCGCCCGGCTACATCCATTCCACCGGGCTGACGGGCGTGGTTTCGACAGCCACGCTCTGCGCTTCGAGCGCTGGAGCCTGCAATCAGCCAGGGCAGTATCGTGTGGACTGGAACTTCGTGGAGAACGGAACTGCCTGCGCGACTCCAGGACCGGGGGGCGTAACGTTCCTGCTCACCTGGACCGACAACTCCGGTACGCATTCAGCCGCATCCTTGCCGATGCACGATTCTGCGAGTCTGGCCGCCACGTCCGGGACGTTCACCTTCCAGACGACGAAGACAAACGCCTGGGTTTCTGGCAGTTTCAACATTCAATCGACTGGTGCTATCATCCAGTACGCGACCGGGTACACGCCCTGCACGAGTGGAACGGGCACCTACGAACTAAACGCCACTGTAACGAGGCTTCAATGAAAACCTTCATTTCCCTACTCTTACTTTCCACGGCGGCTTTTGCGAATACCTGCTTATCCTCGGCCAGTGGCAACTGGAACGACGCCTCTAAGTGGAATACTTGTGGGGGCGTCGTCCCCGGCAGTGGTGATACCGCCAAGATCGGGCAGGGTCACACGATTACAATTCCGGTGGGGTATCACGCGTACGTGGGCTTATCGGCGGTGGGCAATACCCAAGCGGCCAGCACGTACACCTCCCTGTCAGCAGCCGTTACGACCACCGGGCAGACTGCGATCACCGTGGCTTCTGCAACAGGCATGGTCAACGGGAACTTCATTATCCTTCAAGCAGAAGGCGTGAATACGACGGAGATCGTGCTTATAACCGCAGGCGGCGGGACTACCAGCCTCACTGTAACGAGGGCACAGCAGGGAACGGTCGCGTCAACGCATGCCACTGCCGCATGGGTATGGGTCGGGTCCATCCCGGCAATTAGTTGCAACGGAAGTGCCTTTTATGGAGCTAACGGCACAGGAATTCTTGTTGTCAACGGATGGCTCACGTTTCGAGGCAATGTGGAACAGGGTAACGTGTTCTGGAACGTCGGCCCGGATGCGGTTTTGGAACATGATTCTTCATTGGCCCCAACTCCCAGCACCACCCATTATAGATGGGTCATTGGCTCATACCTGTTCCCAGATTCGGCACGGCTGGTCATCCGTGGGTTAGTTGGTCACCGGGTGATCATCAGGAATGCCGCCAGCAGTGGGACTTTTTACGGATTCACAACCTACTTTGGAGCGGGACAAGGTAGCGGACAGTTCGATTTTGAGTATGTGAATATTGACGGGTGTGGTGGGCCATCGCCTTGCACCAATTCAGTAGGTCACAATAGTACAACTGCTTCACTGTCCCGTTGCGATCATTGTTTTGTATCTAATTCTGGATACCTGAGTTTAGGTGGGCTGGCAGGTTCAGTCAATGTGGGTTCATTCACCAATACCACAGTTGTATCTTCCACTGACTCTCACGGGTACGCCATACGCACCTCAATGACGGGGCCCGGAGCGCTCACGTTGGACACTATTTACACTGATGGTGTTCTTGTGCTTGCGGGGACTACTGGAGACAATGCGACTGGAACTCACGTACGGAATATTGTGCAACGAGCTAATGTACTACGAGATACCCTCTATATGGGTGGGGCGTCTTTCCGCGTTGCTGAGTTTGACCGATTCTTACGCATCACGGATCTGATCGGGGGTGGAAGTTCCAGTTCCTACACAGACGTGCCTGGAGGAAATCTGACTCGTTTAATGGGTCTTATCAATTCCAACTCGAATCCTCTTTGTTTCTTGGGTCCGTTGGGAATTGCCGGATTAGATGATTCCGTCGATGGGGCCTACATGGAAAAAATCGGAACTGGCGCCGATGGAGATTTCCTCCTGGGGGCAAATGGACCAGCCACATTTACCACCATCAAGAATGTGGTTTTCCCCTGCGCGATAGCTGATGGATTATCCGGTTCGCTGTCGTCGCAAGTGACGGGCACTCTGAAGAAGTTTCGTCTGCTGAACAACACCTACTGCGGCAAGGACGATGGACAGGGGAGCGCGCGGGGGTTCGGCTACGAAACTGCGGGCAGTCCCCAAGCGGGCATTCTTGATGCCGCGCGGAACAATATCGTCTTCTGCGCCACGAATGTAGCGTGCTACCTAGTTCACAAAGGGCCGACCGGCACGGACGTGGCGGGGACGTATCAGAACGTGGACTACAACTGGAAGTGGAACGTCGCAACCGGTCCGTACTTGAACGTGGGTACGGCCTACTCTCCCAATCCTCCAGGCGCGCATGACTCTACCGGTGACCCGCAGTTTGTGCAGCAGCGGCATTTCCTGGATTGGGGAAAAATGCTGAAACCGTCGATCGTCACATGGACGGACATCGTAGCGGAGTTCGCCAAGATGAACGATGACACGGGATTTGATTCCAGATTCACAATTCTGAACGCCTACACTTGGCTGCGAGACGGCTACCGGCCACGGAATGCAGCCGTGATGAACGCGGGGGATACCGGGGGGCGTGTGGGGGCGATGGACGCACAGGGTTTGCCGTCGTCGCTGGTTATGGGACCGGGCAAGATTGTGGGGTCGAGCGTGATCAGGTAAGATGGCGCCAAGTTACGGCGTTGTGGGTTATCGGGTGGCTGCGAGGTAGTGACTAGCTAGCGGTGACGCGCAGCCAGATAGCCGTGAAATATCGTGGTTGACATGCTGACCGGTAAGGGAGTCGCCCGGATCCGTTGGATTTCCACTTCCGCTGTCCGGACCAGACACGCGGCCAGGCCACCGAAAACCGGCAGCATCACGGTGTATGCGATGTGGTCGAACAGAATGGTCACGGCGTAGATGACCATGCAGTAGTGGAGGGCCAACGCGACGGTCCCCATGTCTTCCAGGCGCGGATCGCCGCGAGTTTTCTTGTGTACCGAGTAAGTACCTTTCAGCGCCATCGCCACTGCGGTCACGAAGAACAGGAACGCCGGGATGCCCAGCTCGCTCGAAACCTCAGTGTAACTATTATGCGTGCCCACCCAGTTTCCCTTGCGAAGACCCATACCCTTCGAGTATGCGTCGTCGGCCACCGGAAACATACCGGGACCGACGCCGAAGAAAGGGTTCTGCATCGTGAATATCAGACTGTGCCGCAGCAGCACTTTCCGGCTCTGCGCTGACGCGGTCGCGCTATCGGCCATGGCGCTGCCCATTTCGGCGGTGTCTACTTCATCTTCGGCCACGGTCTTATACCGCGCAATCAGCCGTCCCGGCATGGTCGTCATCACAATGCCCAGGAAAAGCACTCCGGCCATTATGATCTTCAACTTGTCCATAACCGGTGCGCGCATAAATACAACCAGAAGCATCGTTACGAAACCGATCATGGCGCCCCGCGAGCCGGTCCGGAACGCAGTGGCTAAAATCAGCACCATGACCCCGATCGCAAACAACTTACCCGCAGGCGACTTGGACATAACCATCTTGGCGCCCCACAGAGGCAGACCCAGAAGCAGCGCTTGCGCCATCTCATTAGGGTTACCAAACTTTCCTTGCGTCAGGAAAAGCCGGCCATTGTCCGAGTCTCCAAAGACATTGGCGATCACCGTGAAAACCAACAACGCGTACGTGAGCACTGTGAGTAACTTGAGCCACTGTTGGTAGTTGTGGACCAGTCCCGCCACCGCCAGAAATGCTACGAAGGAGAACATCAGCCACTGGTTCAGAAAAATCTCCTTACTACCACCCCTCCAGATACTGAACGGCACCGACAGGCCGAAGCAGACGGTAAATCCCAGCAGAGCCTTCCCGATATTGGAGTGCAGTGCAACTAGGAACCCCCGGCTCAGCAGTACCATGGCAAATACGATACGGTAGGCAATACCCGTAATGTGCAGGGCTCCGAACTTCACGTCGAAGATGCGGCTGAATGCCAGGAAAACGAAAACCAGCAGTACGTTGAACCCCATCCGCTGGAACGGCGAAGTGTCATCCACCGCGAAGGTGATGGGTTTGGACACGGGGAAGGGCTGACTGTTGTATGTGGACGCGGACATTCGGGAACTTGTCTTCAGCTGCTACTCCAGCTTTCTCTGATTCTACCACTGGAGCTTGTACCCCCTTTGGCTTCTAGGTACCATCACTTTCGAAAGTACAAGGCGAAACGGATTGTCCCCCTCCGTTACTTTTCCGTGCCGGTACTGGGCCGCACCGACGCATTCCAGGCCGCTTCCAGTTGGGGCAGTGTCACCGTGGCGGTGCCCATGGTGCCGATGGCAATGGCAGCGGCCTCGCCGGCCAACTCCATGGCGTGACGATACGACGCCCCGGCGGAAATCGCCAATGACAGGGTGGCCAGCACGGTGTCCCCCGCGCCGGTGACGTCGTACACCTGCCGCGGCGCGGACGCCAAGTGCTCCACCGGCCGGGAGTCCGCGAACAGGGTCATGCCATCGGCGCCCTCGGTGACGAGGATCATGGCGCCGGGCATGGCCGCCGACAAGCGGTTGCCCGCCGCCAGCGTTTCCTCGTGAGTGCGCACCGGCAAACCAGTCAGGACACTGAGTTCGAGACGGTTCGGCTTCATCAGGAAGCAGCCCTGATAGCGCGTGTAGTCCGCGCCTTTGGGATCGACGAAAACGCGCTTGCAGGCGCGCCCCGCTTCGGCCGTCACAAAGTTCAGCAGAGACGGTGTCAGGAAGCCCTTGGCATAGTCGGAGACCACAACCGCGGTGACCGATTCCAGGCGTTCCGCAATCACTACCAGCGCGCGCCCTTCGGCCTCGCCGGAAATCGGCGCGAGGTCCTCTTCGTCCACGCGCACAATTTGCTGGTGAGAAGCGATGACCCGGGTCTTGGTGGTGGTAGGGCGCGCGTTTTCCCGGATCAGCCCGTCCACCGCAACGCCATTCTCCAGTAGGGCGCCCTGGAGTTCCCCGCTCTCGCGATCGGTCCCCACCAGGCCAACCAGAAGCGGCGTGGCCCCGAGCGCGGCCAGGTTGGCCGCCGTGTTTGCAGCTCCGCCGGGCCGCACTGTAGCCCGCTGTTTACGGACCACCGGAACCGGCGCTTCCGGAGAGAGCCGCGACGCCTCGCCCCACCAGTATCTGTCCAGGATCACATCGCCGATCACCAGGATTCTTTGGCCGCGAAAGTGGCGTAAGACGGAGGAAAGGTTGGGCACCTCGCCTAAATGTAGCATAACGGTTCAACTGGCCGAAAGCCGTGATGGCGGGCATTGGCGGGCCCCATTCGGAGCCCCGACCGTTAGGATGCGATATAGCAGCGCGGCGGGCAACAGCTCTCTAACGGTCGCGGTTTGGATTGGGCCGCGCGAACAGGCGCGGGCTGTAAAGCGGGTCGCCCACCGCGATCATCACCCAGCGCACAGCGTTCTGGGCGATATAGAAGCTGTCGCCGAAGTTGTATCCCGCCCACAGATGGTCGAAGACGTTCCCGCCCTGTGCATAGAGCGTGGCATAGGGCTCGTTCACCGCTCCCCAGGTGGCGGTGACGCCCTGCTCCAGCATGCGCGGCACCCAATTTCCTCCCCACCGCGCGGCGCCCCAACTGTACATTTTGGGGTCGGCATTGTTCGGGGTGCGGATGCTGAGTGCCGTGAAGGAAGTCAGTTGCGCGCCCACGGCGCCGGGCACAAAGCGGTAGGAATCGAAAGCCATTCCGTACCAACCCCAGACCCACAAAGCGTTGAGTCCGGGACGCGGCGAAGTCTGCCACTGGTACCGCGCCGTGCTGTCGGTGGAGAACCGGTCGTCCCAGACCGTGGCACCGGAGCCATCGGTTACCGTCAGACCCTTGATGGAGAAACCCCAGCAGTTGGCGCTCAGCGACGCCTTTTCCAGCTTCAGAAGCTTGCCGCTTTTGTCCTCCACGGCGGCGATCTCGACGCCATCGCGAGAGACGGCAAGGCGCGTCTTGCGCACCGAAAGCCGTAGCGCGCCAAACTGGTTCATCACTTTCTCGTTGTTCTTCACGGGTACGGCGATGCGCGCTGCCACCACGCCATCCACGGTTTTTTCAAGCACGATTTCGTCGCTGCTCTTCCATTGCTTGTATGGAACGAACGGATAGAAGAGGCGCACGCGGCTCTTCTCCGAGGAACTCCCCAGCGTGAGGGTGATACCGTTGCCGGTATTCTGCACCCCGCCTTCGGCCACTTGGAACGTGAAATCGCCTTCGGAGATGGGCGCGAAGGAGAAGGCCGCGGCAGCCGTAGCGCCCTGCGCGGCCACCGCAATCTGCTGCTTCGCGGCATCGTAGCCATATTGCGGGGGCGGCGGAAAATTGGACCCGCAGAGGGCGCCCGCCTGCACGTTCAGCACGGTTTCGAAGCCCACTTTGCGGCTCAATTCCGAAGCCGCTTTGATCTCTTCGTCGATCTTGTACTGCCATTCTTCCGGGTGGCGGGTCCCCTGCGAATCGAAGTACGCGATGCCGCTTTTCAGGGTGAGCGAGATTTCGGCTTGGATGGCCTTGTCGACCAGGCCCTTGGCGATTTCCGGAGTCGGTCCGTCGAGGCGAGAAACCACGAACATCTTGAAGCCGTTGGCGGCCCCCACGCCGTCGCTCCACTCGGCGAAATGCGGCGGGCGGCTACCCGTGGCGCCGGCGTATGGATTGCGCAGCGGCGGCTTCTGGTCTTCGTGTCCGGCGTACATCATGACCAGCACCGAATCCACCGCAAATTGTTGGGCGATCTTCACCGGCACGCCGTAGGTGGGGACGATGTAGAGTATCTTGCGGCGCATGGCGCCATCGCCGGCGTCCAGAAACTTGCGCAGCGGCTTCTCGATCTGGTCCTTGAACTCGTCCTGAGAAATTTGTTCCGCGGCCAGGGTTTTGAGATGCAGGATGTTGGCGGCGGGAATATTCCGTTTGGCCGCGTAGTACTGCCCCACGGCAACGCCTGCCGGCACGCGGTCATTGACCAGGATGAGAACCCGATCCTTCAGTGGAACGGATTGAGCGGCCGAGACAGCCGCGAAGATGAGCGTCCAGAGCAGCCTCATGTCATCCTTTCCTTTCTAGGATTGCCTGGCGCAGTTGCAGGTATGTGCCGCCGCCCAGGGACTTGGCGACGCGTTTGGCCTTCCACAGGGCGCTCTGCCGCCAGCAATGGGAGCGGCTGCCAGCGGCGAAACCGGCGGACCACTCTGGCCGCATACCGCGCTGCACCACGTAACGGCCCAGTACGCGGCAGCCGTTCAGCATCCCCACCCGCGCCGTCGGCTCGGAGGTGAATAAGGCCTCCACGCCCGCCGCGGCGGCCGATTCCCCCACGTCGTGCGAATAATACCCGCCGGGAACGGAAGCCACTTTCACGGCGTCGCCAAGCACGCCGGAAAGGCGGGCCAGACTCTCCCGCCACTCACCATCCAATTCGGCGCGGGTCA
Source organism: Candidatus Solibacter sp. (assembly GCA_025358475.1). Taxonomy (GTDB): domain Bacteria; phylum Acidobacteriota; class Terriglobia; order Bryobacterales; family Bryobacteraceae; genus Solibacter. Next base: position 302 of record JANYJN010000291.1, on the reverse strand, counting down.
ACGCCGCCATGCGGGTGGGATGCGAGCGGGAATGGCTGCCGACGATATGCCCGCGGTGGTGCAACTCGCGCAATTGCGCTTCGCTCAAGAACCCGGGTGTGCCGATGCGGTCCGTGGTGATGAAGAAATGGCCCCTCCAGCCGTGACCTTCCAGCAGGTCGGCGATGGGGTGAAGGAAGCTTCCGCCGCCATCGTCGAAGGTGAGCAGCACCGGGCGCCCTTCCAGTTTGGCCACCGTGCTCACCGCGGTAGTAGCGGCGGCGATGGCATCCAGATGGCGCTCGAAATCCTCGCGGCGCAAT
>JANYJN010000290.1 GCA_025358475.1 Candidatus Solibacter sp. | reverse complement strand
CGCCGCCGGCAGCGCGACGTAAGCGTCCTCGGCGACGCGCCGAAGCCGAAGTTTGCGCGACTCGCGGTCGCTTTCCAGCAGGCTCGGACCCAGGACCTCGGCCAGCGAGCCACCCGCGTACCGGCGCAGCGCGTCCATTTGAAACAGACGGTCCTGCGCCGTCACATAGCCCTGTACGAAAAACGCATCCTCCTGGCTGGCGGCCCGGATGTGCGGTTGGCCGTGTGTATCGAACTTCACGGTCGCGCCAGCGGCCAGGGGCGCCTGGATGGTGCCGCTCCGCTCCGGCAACGGCCGCCATGCGTACCAGTAGACCAGCGCCAAGCCGGCCACCAGCAGGACAGCAATCACAACGTTTACAGCCTTCACTACCCGTGCGACCAGAGGATGAGTCATTAGAGAGGCGTTGTCTCCTCAATAATAGCCCGTCAAAAGCAGGGGCAACAAAAAAAAGGGCGCGCTCCGGCGATACTTGGAGTGCGCCCACCTACGTAACGGAGTTGGTTACTTACCTGTAAAGACGATTGCGGGACGATTGGGTTAGAGTTTTCGGTAGAATAATTTCGGAGCCTGTGACCGAACCGTCCATTCGCCTGCTGATCGTCGTATTGCTCATCGCCATCAACGGCTTCTTCGCGGGCGCCGAGGTGTCGCTGCTATCGGTGCGTCATTCGCGCCTCCGGCAGATGGCCGCGGAAGGCAATGCCGGGGCGCAGGCGGCGCTCAATCTTCTGTCCAATCCCGGCCGTCTGCTTTCCGTGACACAGGTCGGCGTCACGCTCGCCAGCCTAGGTCTAGGTTGGGCCGGCGAGGACACCATCTACCACATTCTGGCCGGGCTGGTCGCGCCGTTGAAGACGCCGGCCACCGCTTGGTACCTCCACGGATTCTGCTTCTTCCTATCCTTCCTGACCATCGGTTTCTTTCACGTGGTGCTCGGCGAAGTGGTGCCCAAGAATCTGGCAATTGCCAAGGCTGACCGGCTGGCCGCGTTGACGGCCCCGCCGCTCCTGCTCTTCTACCGCGCCATGCTGGCCTTCGTGGTGGTCATAGAGCGCTCGGCCAACGCCATCACGCGGGCGCTCCACCTGAAAGGCGGCGCGTCCGGCAACGTACACACCGCCGAGGAACTTAAGCTGATCGTTTCCGGCAGCCGCGGTTTGGGGTACCTGCCCGAGGCGCAGGAGGACATGATCCATCGAGTGCTCGACCTGAGCGCCATTTCGGTGCGCGAAATTATGGTCCCGCGCAACGATATCGTCTCGATTTCGTGCGGCGCCACCCTGGACGAGGTGCTACATACCATGATCGATCAGCAGCATTCGCGCCTGCCCGTGTATGAGGGGACGCCTGAAAAAATCGTCGGGCTGCTGCATTATAAGGATCTGCTGCCCGTGTGGGAAGAGCGGCGGCGCGCCATCCGCCGCAGCCGCCCCAGCCGCGCCTTTCGCGTCCACCGCCTGCTGCGGCCGGTGATGTTCGTGCCCGAAACCAAGCCCGCCTCGCAGATGTTCGACGAGTTCCGTACCGCCCGCTCTCATCTGGCACTGGTGGTGGATGAGTTCGGCACCATCGTCGGCATGCTCACCGTGGAAGACGTGCTGGAACAGATTGTCGGCCGGATCGAAGACGAGCACGACGAAAAGGCGGCGCGCCGCGGCGCCCAGACGCACGACGTCGAACTGGACGGTACCGCTCGCATCCGCGACCTGGAAAGCGAGTACGGCATCGAGATTCCGCCCGACGCCGGTTTTGAAACTCTGGCCGGGTTCCTCCTCTTCCGTCTGGGTGATATTCCCGAAGCCGGCGCGACCGTGGAGTACCAGGGGCGCCGCTTCACCATCCTGGAGATGGACCGCAATCGCATCGCCCGCGTGCGCATCGAAAAAGGTACCGGTGGCATAAGTCCAGCGGCATAAGGCTGCGCCTGGTGCACCGTGGGGACAAGACTTCAGCCTGCCAACCACAGCGAAGCTCGGACCTCTTTTCGCGCTAGCATAGGTAGATTATGTTAGGCATTGAGCGTTCGGCGGCGCGATACACCTGGACAGCGGCGGTAGTGCTCTTGTTCCTGTGGTTGGTCTACCAGTTGCGCTCCACTCTTTTCATCTTTGCGCTGGCGCTGCTGTTCGCCTACCTTCTTTCTCCGCTGGTCGACCTGCTGGATCGCGCCATCCCGCGGAAGGGCACGCGCACCTTGGCGTTGGGCCTGGCGTACGCGATCTTTCTTGGCGCCGTGGTGCTTGTCGGGGTTCAGATTGGCACGCGTGTGGTGGCTCAGGCCGAGACGCTGTCTAGAAGACTCCCCGACATGATGACGAAGCTGGAGCAGCCCTCGCCCATCGCGCCCGAAGGGGTCAACTCGCTCAAGGCCCAACTGGTCTCCAGACTCCGCTCGGATTGGGCACAGCGCAGCGGCGACATCATGCGCGAACTGCCCTCCGCCGGCCTGAAATTTCTCTCCGTGGCCAGCAATTTGATTTATGTCGTGATCGTTCCGGTCCTGGCGTTCTTCTTTCTCAAGGATGGCGACCTCATCCGCAGCCAAATGCTGGAGTTCTTTGACGTGGGTCCGATGCGCGGCGTGGTAGAGAGCGTGATGTCCGACATCCATCTTCTGCTGGCGCATTACATGCGCGCCCTGGTGCTGCTCTCGCTCGCCACCTTCACGTCCTACGCCATCGCCTTCACCATCATGGGCGTGCCGTTCGGCGTCCTGCTGGCGGTGGTGGCCATGGCGCTGGAATTTATCCCCATGATCGGACCGCTCACGGCCGTCGCCCTCATCCTGCTGGTAACCCTGATTTCGGGCGCGCACTTTTTGGCCGTGGTCATCTTCCTTGTGGCCTGGCGCATGTTCACGGACTACTTTCTCTCCGTGCGCCTGATGGGGCAGGGCGTGCAACTGCATCCGCTGCTCGTACTGCTCGGCGTTTTCGGGGGCGCCGAAGTGGCCGGCGTCGCCGGAAGTTTTCTCTCCGTCCCGGTTTTGGCGATGGCCCGCATCCTCTACGTGAGAACTCGCCGTTCGCGATTGAGCGCTCCCCTTGACGCTCCTCCTGACACGCCCCTCCTGACGCGATGACACGTGCGCTCTGGCTTGCCCTGCTGGCGTGGCCGGGCTCGGCCCATGTCATGAGCATGAGTTCCGCCGATCTCACAATCGCTCTCGCCATCGGTGGCGCGCACGCGCATTACGAATTGCGTATGCCCCTCTACGAAGTGGCGCACGTACCCAATCCCGAGCGTACCCTGCTGGAACACATCCGCTTCGCCGGCGCCCGCCTGGTGAGCAGCCAGTGCCGCGCCGAGTCCGCGCGCGGTACCTACATCTGCGCCGCGGATTACGAATTCGCCGCGCCGCTGGACCGCCTGGACGTGGAGTGTACCTTCACCGCCATCACCGTTCCCAACCACGTACACCTGCTCCGCGCTTCGCTGGGCGAAAAGCGGGATGAGGCCATCTTCGACCTTGGCTTCACGCGCGCCACGCTGCGCTTCCGGACGCCCACGGCCGCCGAACTCGCTATCACGCAGGCTGGCGCCGGTATGGTGCGCGCGCTCGGCGGCATAGTGCAGGTGCTGTTCCTGGCGGCCCTAGTGCTGGCCGCCCGCTCGCGCCGCGAACTGCTCGCCATCGCCGCCATGTTCCTGGTGGGACAGGCGGTCAGCGTGCTGGCCATGGCGCACGTCCTCTGGCAGCCCGCGCCGCGTTTCGTCGAGGCCGCCACGGCGCTCGCGGTGGCCTATCTCGCGGTGGAGATACTGCTGCTGCCGCAAGCCGGTGCGCGCTGGCTGGTGGCGGGGGTGCTGGGCGCGCTTTACGGGCTCTACTTCCACTTGTTCGTGCAGACCACGGGATACTCTGCCGCGCTGGTGCTTGCGGGCGCGGTGCTCGCCCAGGTGCCGGCCATCGCCATACTCGCGCTCGTGCTCTGGCGGGCGGGCCGCATGGCGAAGGCGTTCCGCCCGGTGCAGGTCGCCGCCTCGGCGCTGCTGGTGTTCGGCGTGGGCTGGTTCCTGCTGCGGCTGCGGAGTTAGAATCTCCGCCGGCGCGCGGGTGTAAAATAGGCTTGCATGGCAAACGATCAGGAGACGGTTGAGAGAAGCTGGATCGACTCGGTCATCGAGCACGCCGTCGTCGTGTTTGGCGACAAAGAAGAAGCTTTGCGTTGGCTCGGCACTCCGGTGCGCGCTCTCAACTATGCGACGCCGATTTCGCGACTTTCCAGTCTGGATGGTCACTTCGAGGTGATGGATATCCTCGGACGTTTGGAACACGGCGTTCTGTGATCGTTACTTATCGACTACACTCCAGCCGGTACC
>JANYJN010000227.1 GCA_025358475.1 Candidatus Solibacter sp. | reverse complement strand
GATCACGCGGCGGCCCAGGTGCCGTTCCAACGTGAGCATCGTCTGCATTTCGTCGCGCAACATCTTGCCGATGGGAATGCCCGTCCAGGCGGCCACTACTTCGCCCACGATCTGCGAATCCACGCAAACCCGCATCAGCGGGTTCTCACCCTGAAGCTGCTCCAGTTCGGCATTCAACGCGGACAACTCCACGCGCAAGGCATCGCAGTCCGGCGCGGGCTGAGCGGGGGCCTCGGCCAGCGCTTCCGCAACCGGCGCCGCTCCCACGGCCGCTCCCGCCACCGCCGCTCCCGCTGCTCCCGCCGCTCCCGCCACCGCCGCTCCCGCTACCACCGGCGCACCCGCCGCCGCGACCTGCGCCGCTGCCGCGCCGGCCTCCACTCCCGCCACCACCGGTGCGGCGGCCGTTTCCAGCTTGCCGCGGACTTCGCGGATCTTGCCGACCAGATCGCGCTCTTTCTCCCAGCGCGCCTGCAATTCCGCCAGGCTCGTTTCCAGTGCCGCCTGCTGTTTGGCCAGGGCGGCCAGGCCCTCGGCGTGATCCGCCCCCAGAGCGGATTCCCGTTCCAGAATGCGTGTCTGCACGGTGCAATCGTCAATCTGACGGATGGTGTCTTCGACGGCTGACGGCGTGGCGTTCTGCCCCAGCGCGAGACGCGCGCATGCCGTATCCAGAACGCTCACGGCCTTATCCGGAAGCTGCCGGTCGGCCAGATAACGGTGCGAAAATTTGACCGCCGCCACCAGCCCCTCATCCAGAATACGCACGTTGTGGTGTTTTTCCAGCACTGGGACCAGCCCGCGCAGCATCACCTGGCACTTGGTTTCGGTGGGCTCTTCCACCTTCACCACCTGGAAGCGCCGCGCCAGCGCCGGATCCTTTTCGAAGTACTTCTTGTATTCCGACCACGTGGTGGCCGCGATGGTTCGCAGCTCGCCGCGCGCCAGGGCCGGCTTCAGGATGTTGGCCGCATCGTTTTGGCCCGCCGCGCCGCCGGCCCCGATCATAGTGTGGGCTTCGTCGATGAAGAGAATAATCGGCGTGGGTGAAGACTTCACTTCTTCCACCAGCCCCTTGAGCCGGTTCTCGAACTCGCCCTTGATGCCGGCGCCGGCTTGCAGCAGCGCCAGATCCAGCGTCCGGACGGTCACGTTGCGCAGACTGGGCGGCACGTCGCCCTGCACGATGCGCTGCGCGAAACCCTCGACGACGGCCGTCTTGCCGACGCCCGCTTCGCCGGTCAGGATGGGGTTGTTCTGCCGCCGCCGCGTCAGGATGTCCACCATTTGGCGGATCTCGAAATCACGCCCCAGCACGGTATCGATCTTTCCCTGGCGCGCGTTTTCGGTGAGATTCACCGTGTACAGATCCAGGTTTGTCGTCTTGCCACCCGCCTTGGCCCCGCCCGGCGCCGCACCCGATGCCATGGCTGCGTCCGGCTCCGCCGTGTACTCGCGCGAATCCGCCAGGATCGCCGGCAGTATCTTGCGCAGCGCCTCGGGCTCGATCTTGCGGAACTCCTTGCTGAAGTCCAGCACCAGCCGCGATAGCTCGTCATCGGACACCAGCGCCAGGATGGCCGTGCCCGAACGCACCTGCCCCGCGCCGAATTCCAGCGACCCCAGCGTCCACGCCTCGCGCATCATGTGGAACAGCGACGGGCTGAAGGCGGGCGTTCGCGCATTGCCGGTCTTCAGTTTGTCGAGGCTGCGCCCCAGCTCGCCGGCCAGCCGCGCCTTATCCACGCCGAAGTGTTGGACGATGCCGGCGAAATCCGTGCCGCTCCCATCCAGCAGCTTCGTCAGGAAGTGCTCGATCTCCACGTCATAATGGGTCCGCGCCATGCACAAGCCGGCCGCGCCATCGAGCGTACCGCGCATCGTGTCGTTCAGCTTGGCAACGATTGACTTCAAGCTATTTGCCATATAGTTTCCCCTTCGATCTATAACTCCAGTACCGTCTCGCCCGCGTCGTGCGTAAACTCCGCCGATTTCATCCAACTGGTCCAGCCCAGTTGCCACCCATCGCCGTCTTGCGGCTTCAACTCGCAGGCGGGAACCTCCTGCCTGCGAAGAATCAACTGGACTTCCAAATCGTACTCGCCGCCCGTGTAGAACCGCGTCAGGGAGCGCAACTGGCGATATCCCTCATGGCCGGGCAGGAAGTCCACATACTGCTCCAGCGTCAAAGGTCCCAGTTGGATGCGTACCCTGGATTGCTGGTCCCAGGTCTCATTGCCCACCACCGCGCCAAAGCCCAACTGTTCCGAATAACCGCCGCTTTCGCCCAGCGAGCACTGCGATTCCAATTCCACCGGGTACCACGCGCCCACGAACTGTTCGATCTCCACCGGGACGCTGAAGTAGTCCCACAACACCTGGCGCAGCCCCGTGGCAGAGCGGGAGTGCATGCTGAGCAGCCCGCCGTAGAAAAGCAGCGAATCGTCCGCCACGGCCTGCCGGTTTTGCAAACCCGGAGTATCCAGCCCCAACAGCGCCAGCACGTAATGCGAAAAGCGGTCGCGCTCGCCGCGCTCGTACTTAACCTCAAAGTGGAATTTCTCCCAGGCCTGGTAGAACAACGACAGAATCCGGTGGTTGAACAGGTCTAAGAAATCGCGCAGCGTGGTGTCACGGGCGCGAATCCGCTCGTTGACCAGTTCGCAATAGGCGCGAGGGAGCACGCCCAGCGGGCCTTGCAGCCCCATGAAGTTCACGCTCATCACGGCGGGACCGTTGCCCCGCCGCTCCAGCGACTGGATCTGGCTGGCGGGAAAAGACACGCCCGGATTGGCCGCGAAGCGCACCACCTCGCTGACCGGGTTGTTGAACCCGCCCACCACCTGGCGGCGCGGCTCCATACGCGACATCAACCGGACCGCCTGGAAGAACTCGAACAGGTACGGTTCGGTTTCAAGCAGATCGGCGATCGGCCAGCGCGCTAGAGCAGTATTTTCTGACCGGCCCGAGGTGGCCACTGTCTGAGAACCTCCTTCCGCTGCCGGGTGCGCACGCGGAGCTGGCTGAAACTGTTCATCGAAACGTACAAGCCCAGAAAATATTCCAGCACGGCGGCGAATAGATAGACCCCGCCGCCCACGAACTGCTCTTCGTCGAACTCCATCTCCACTTGGGTGCCGCGCGCGAACACCACGCCGTCCTCGGAAATCACGCGCGCGAAGTGGCGCCGGCTGTCCAGCCCCACCAGGCCTTCAATCTGTTTTTCGGAATAGGTGGACTGCGCGAAGTTATAAAGCCGGAGTATCTCCTGCAACGCCTCCCGGCCGTTTTCCACCAGCGAGAGATAGTTGAGCGAAAGCTGCGACACGAGGCGCCACATCGAATCCTTGCCCACCGGCGGACGGAGCGCATCGGTCGGCTTGATCAGCGCCACAATGCGCTTCACGGGGAGTGCGCCTTCCAGTTCGAAATCGCCCGCCTCATTGCCGAAAGGCAGCCGCCCGGGAAGGTCGCGGTTGGTACACACGGTGCGCACCACCAGGGCGTCCACGTTGGGCCGCACCGGCCGCGAAGAGAGGTCCACCAGGGATAGAAATACGTCCGTGCCTTCGTCGTCGCGGTAACCCGACGCGCGCCGCGAGGAACGCCAGAACGCCTGCGTCCGGGCGCGATTCGTCCCGTGGCGGTAGGAATAAAACGGCTCGAAGCGGATCACCTCGCCAGACTGCGGGTTGGCGCTCTGCACGTCGGTGATCTCAAACACCTCGGTCGCCCTGCGGCGGCTGACGTCCGGCACCACCTGGTACTCGTAGCGCGCGTGATCCAGCAGGATGGGTTCGGCGGTCTGCGCGAACAGGTTCACGATGGGCGCGCAGCCCAATCGAAAGGTCTTGGCGCTCACCCCCAGTTCCAGCATCTGGCGCCGCTCGCTTCTTTCGAACGGCGCAATCATGAACAGAATTTCCGCCTGCCCGCCGAAACCGGCCTGGCAAATCCGCTCCAACCCCGTCAGGTCCAGAAAGAAGAATTTCTGCGGGAAGCAGAAGTATTCCTGCAACAGCCGGTAGCCGGCGAATGACCGGCGCGTGTAGGGCAGTGCCCCCTCGTCCTCACCGAACCCCACCGGCCGCAGCGCATCCCCGGTCAGGATCACCGGCGGCACGCGGGATTTAGGGGATGTGTCGCGAATAATAATGTGCGTGCATTTGTTGCACAACAACTCATACAGCGTGTGAACCAGGTTGCTTTCCCCGTTGAGATAGAACCGCAGTGTGGAGAGCCCCAAGTTGGCGAACTTGATTTCGCCCGGACAGCGCAATCCGATCCGCACCGTGGCTACCGCTTCGGACGATTTCACCGCCGGCTGCACGCGGTCGGGCGTGGTCCACTCGGCATCGGTCACGGCCACCGGCCAAAACGTCAGATCGTAACAGGTGCGGAACTTGCAGGGGACACCGTTCACCGGCCGCGAATTCAGAACCGAGCCGCGCGCCAGTTTCAATCCGCCATCCGGCGCCGCTTGCCCTGGATCCACGTGAAACTCCGCCACCGACATGGACGGAACCGGGCGCAGGTAGTGCGGGTGGAGAATACTGAGCAGCGCCTCGGTGATCTCCGGAAACTCGTCGTCGATCTTGAGATGCACGCGCGCCGTCAGAAACGCGAACGCCTCCAGCAGGCGTTCCACGTGGGGGTCTTCGCACTTATCCGGCTCCAGCACCAGCCGCGAGGCCACTTTGGGGTATTTGGCGGCGAACTCCGCCCCCATCTGACGCAGGAACGTCAGCTCCCGTTCGTAGTAGAGCAGCAGATCATCCCGCACCCAAATCCCCCTTAACCTGATACTCGCCGCTGGACAACTGGAGCAGGGTGTCGAAAGAGATGTGCTCGGGGGATGGGTCCATGTCCAGCATCCCTTCGATCTGAAATCGCATCACGTGTTGCGTGCCGGCGCTAGACTCCACCGCGACCACCCGAATGCCGGTCAGGCGCGGTTCGAAGGTGTGCAGCGCCTGTTCGATCATGCGTGCCAGCCGGCCGCGGTCGCGCGCCGAGTCCCAACTCAGCGAGGTCACATCGGGTAGCCCGAAGTTGTACAGGGACTGCTCCAGTTCCTGGAATTCGCTATTTACGGCCTCGGGCGTGCGTCGCGAATTCAACAGCCATTCCAGGTCGCGGCGCAGCGAAACTTTCAGCTGCCGCACCGATTGCGCCCGCGTCAGGGCGTTTTCCGAATTGGTGGCGGGGTCACGGTCAATCAGCCTGTCCAGCACCGACTGCGTAACCGTCTGTTCCGGCTCCCATCGCGCCATAAGTTTCTAGTAAACCCCCTCCCTGACGGTCACGGCTCCGATCGGAGCCGCGGCCGTTAGTACCTGTATGGTTGAATTTCGCAACTTTCCGGCAGAATATTCTCACGCCCGTTATTCGCCGCCAATGTTGGCCGGGCTCCTGCCGCACTCCGAAATAGGCGCCAACTTCCGCCAAGACTCGCGCGGCGCCAGCCCACTTCTCTCCGCTCCCTCCGCGTTCTCAGGTGTTGACTTTCCTCCGTCGTCCTCTGCGTTCTTCTCTCCGCGTCTCTGCGCCTCCGCGCCTCCGCGTCAAATACACGCCTGTTTGGTTCCGGCTTCGCCGGGTTAGGGAGCGGTGCTCCCTCTCCTGTCTACAGTTCCCCATATCCTGAGCCTATCTCGAAACGTTCATCGCCTGCAGCGGATCCAGGCGGCATATCCAGGAGTATAGTTTCTGACGCTCTTCGGCGCTGCCGTCGGCCTTGGCCAGACAGCGGTAAAGCAAAGCCAGCGGCTGCGCCAGCAGCTCCGGCGACTCCCAATCTTCCAGCTTGCGGCGTTCGATCTCGACAGCCAATTCCTGCAAAATCGGCGCCGCGACGGCCTCGTGCCCCGTGCTCATGCACAGCTCGGTGAGCTGAACCTTGCGGTGGAAGCGGGCGCGGCCGTTACCCTCCTGGGCCATTTCGCGCATCAGCATTTCGATGCCTTCGCGCGGACGGCCAGAGCGGGCGGCCTGCATGGCCAGTTGGAAGGTATCCGGCGCCGCCTCCGCGCCGGCTTCGGTATCGGGCTGGTACGCGGCGGGCGCGTACTGCGCTTCGGCGGATGCCGTTGCCGTCACCACATACTCCTTGAGCCACGCTTGCGTCTCGGCGTTGGCGGTTGGCGTGTCGTCCATCATGGTCAGTTCGGGAAGCTGCGGATAGTCCGCCAGAAATCCGCGCACGCCCGAAACCACCGCGCCGCGGATGGGTTCGTAGTCACCGCCGAGTTCGTAGCAGGCGCGGCCTACATAGCGCTGCAGGTCAAGCCAGCCGCGGCCGCACTCCATGCCCATCCCCCTTTCGGCAACTTCCAGCACCTCCGTCCAGTTGCCCTCCATGGCGAGCCGTTTGAGGTCCTGGCGAAGTGCGGAAGGCGGGGCGGCGAGCAACGCCTGGTCGATGTCCGTGCCGGCGGCGCGCAGTTCGCCCCAGCGCAGGCCGCGCAACAGCAGGTAGGGCGCTGGGTCATACTGGTTTTCGCCGCGTAGAAACTTGGCCGCGGATACCACGCGCGCGATCGCGTCCGCCCGGTCCACCGGCTCCGCGGAGAGCGCGCCGCCGGGTTGCCTGGCCCGCGCCGTCGCCGTGCCCGCCGCCTGCGCTACCGGCGCATCCTCCTCCAGTGCCTCCGCTTCGGGCTCTACGGCTTCCGCCGCGTCCGCCGGCTCGTCCGGCTCCTTCTCGCGCTTCTTCTGCAGGAAAATACGGACCGCCTGCTTTACTTCCTCCAGGGTCTGGCGCAGAGGCCCAAAACTGGGAGCTACATCCTTGAACTTCTCTTCGCAGAGCCCGTCCAAAGTTTGCAACGATTCCATCGCGCTGTCGAAGTCCGCGGCCAATTGCACGTAATACGCCTTGGGCGAACTGTCGAAGCTCTTGTCGAACTCCTCGGGCGTCAGTTTGCCCTCGGCGGCCGCCGCTGCGCGCGCTTCCGACTTGGCCGACGATTCCGCGGCTTCCTCTTCAGTGGGAACCTTGCGGGACTCCTTGTAGACGAACCAGCTATAGCCGCCGCGGGTAAGTGGAGCGTCCTTTACGGCCCGGTCCAGCCGGCCGCCGACCCAATCGAGCGGAGCCGCGCGCATCTCCACATCGCCATCCTCCATCTCCGGATGGAGCGTGTCCCAGAAGCCTTCCACCAAGCCCTTGAGCAGATCCAGTCCGTCGCGCAGCCCGCCCACGCCTTGTGTCTTCAGCAAGGCTTCCGTCAACCACGCGGCCAGTTGCAGATCCTTGCTCTTAGTGGCCAGCGTCTCGCCGATTGTCTTAATGACTAGCGGCCAGTCGGCGACCTTGCGCTCGCGCTTCCAGTCGCCTTGAGCGGCGTCGTCGTCCTCCCGGCGAGCCTCCTTGATTTTGTCGTATACCGGAGCATACCGGAGGCTCTGACCGCTCGGATTTTCTCCGGGTATGGGGTTCAGCAGATCATTGCGTAGGGGCATGTTGTTCGGAGTCCGTTTGCCGCGCGTGAAATTCGAGCTGCCGTAACTCCAGGAAGGCGAACTCCTCGTCGTCTACCAGAAACAACTTCTGTCCGGCCGGCGCCACGC